>CABSZQ010000280.1 GCA_902482195.1 uncultured Haemophilus sp. | reverse complement strand
GGTTAAGTCACAATAAGTCGGCTTACCCACTTTAACCAAACCAATTCCGTCAATGTGAGCAGATATACCCTGCCCCACTTCTGAATGAACTGAAAGTGCGGTCGGAATTTCAAGTGATTTTTCCTGTGCAGCCAGGACTATCGCTTTAGCTAAAGGATGATTGGCATTTTGCTCAACGGAAGCCGCAATGCGATATAAATCTTCCTCAGAATAGACCGCACTTTGTGGTTGCCAAACAGCGGCAATTTTGAGTTCTCCTTGAGTTATCGTTCCTGTTTTATCTAATACCACCGTATCCACATGCGCTGCCTCTTCCATAGATGCCGCATCTTTAAACCAAATCCCTGCATTTACAGCTTTTCCCATACCGACCATTATGGCAGCAGGTGTAGCAAGCCCTAACGCACAAGGACAAGCGATAACTAACACGGCAACCGCATGAATTAAAGCGGTAACCCAATCACCTTTTATCCACCAGGTTGCTCCAAATGTTATCGCGGAAATCAATAACACGGCTGGTACAAATACAGCAGCAACTTTATCGGCAAAACGAGCAATCGGTGCTTTTGTACCTTGCGCCTCGGAAAGTGCTTTCATCATATCGCCCAATAGGGTTTGCTGACCGAGTTGATTGGCTCGATAAATAAGGCTACCTTGTGTCACCATTGCTCCCGCAAGTACAGGGCTTTGAGATATTTTTTCTAATGGTTGAGATTCACCGGTTAAATGACTCTCATCGCACCAACCACTCCCCTGTTCAACTACGCCATCAGCTGCAATACGTTCACCTTGATTAGCTCGTAAAATATCGCCTATTTTTACTTGATCGAGAGGAATCGTTTCCCAACGATTTTCACGTTGAACACTGACTTGTTTTGGGGTGAGCTGTAATAATAGCCCTAAACTATTTAAGCTTTGTTTCTTCGTTCTTTCCTCAAGAAATTTCCCAAAGCTAACGAAACCGATTACCATCACCGATGCTTCAAAATAGACATGAGATGCGCCATCATGCCCCATTGACTGATAATAAAACAGCATAAAGACCGAATAGAGATAAATCACCAACGTACCAGTACTTACCAGTACATCCATATTGGCCAAACCACCTCGAATACTACCAATCGCACCTTTATAAAAAGGAATGGCTAACCAAAGTTGCACAATGCTCGCAAGAACAAATTGCCACATTGGTGGAATCATCCAAGAATGATGATTAAACATCATCCCGATCATTCCGATTAAAAAAGGAATGTTAATGAACAAAAGCAACCATAAACGAGGACTAATCTTCGTTTCATTAGGTGCGCTAGGCAGCACATTTTGCTTTAGAATGCCATTAAATCCCGCTTTTTGAATAATTGTCAAAATATCTTGTTCTGAAGCCTGAGATGAATCAAATACTACGTGCGCTTCCTCCGCCGCAAAATTTACGCCAGCTTCAGAGACAAAATCTTTTCGATTCAACACCTTCTCAATCCGATTAGCACAGGATTGGCAGGTCATCCCCTCGATTTGAATGGCTATTTTTTTATTCTGTTGCATCAAAACCTGCGTCTTCAATTGTTTCAATTAATTGTGGAATACTGACCGCACTTTCATCAAAGGTAACCACTGCTTTACCATCATCAAGTGTTACTACGGCTTTTTCTACGCCATTAAGTTCTTCTAACACTCTTGTGACGCTTTTCACACAACCACCACAAGTCATTCCTGTTACATGTAATGTAATTGATTTCATATTTACTCCTTAATTATTGATATAGATTGAAATTAAGCTTACTATAAACCTTAACACAAGGTTAAGGTCAAGGATTTTTTATGAACATCAGTGAAGTGGCAAAATTAGTCGGTTTATCAAGTAAACAAATTCGGGATTATGAAAAGTCCGGCTTATTAAAACCAGCACAGCGAAGCCTTTCCGGTTATCGCCATTATGAAGAAAAGGATTTAGAACGACTACGTTTTATTCGTCACTCTCGAGATGTTGGGTTTTCACTCCAACAAATTCACCAACTTTTGCAATTACAGGATAATCCCAATCGTAGTAGCAGAGAAGTTAAAGCACTTACGACGCAGCATATTAAAACATTGAATGAGCAAATTCATCACTTGCAAAAAATGGTAGAGGAATTGGAACGATGGCATAACGCTTGTCAGGGCAATGATGGCCCTGAATGCAGTATTTTAGAAGGATTAAAAGGATAAATTAATATTCCCAGCTTTCAGGATCGATGCCTAAATCACGCATGATCTCTTTGGCATTTTCAGGAATCTCATCATGGCGTTCTTTCATTAAATCCGCATCAGTCGGTAATGGCTGCCCCGTAAAAGCATGCAAAAATGCCTCACAAAGCAATTCACTATTTGTTGCATGGCGCAAACTTTTTAGCTGACGACGCGTGCGCTCATTCGTCAAAATTTCCAATACTTTAATTGGAATAGACACTGTAATTTTTTTGACTTGCTCGCTCTTTTTGCCATGCTCTGCATAAGGGCTAATATATTTGCCATCCCAGTTTGCCATAATGCACCTTAAATAACCTGATAATTTATCCGTATT
>CABSZQ010000279.1 GCA_902482195.1 uncultured Haemophilus sp. | reverse complement strand
AATTGATCAGAATATTCCCCAAACCATTCTCTCACTTGATGGAAAGCATCAATAAACCCTTGGCGATCGCCTTTTTCAAAGAATTGTAACGCCTCTTCATACGTTTGTTTCAAGCTTTCAATCACATCTAAATTTTCTGGCTTATCCATAATAATATCGGCATAAAGTGCCGCATCTTGGGCAAATAGACGACCAATCATGGCTAATTCCAAACGATAAATCGGAGAAGATAGCGCCAATAAATTGCTTAAATTGACGGGCTGTTTAGAAAGATGCAGACCATTCGCAAAGGTGGAAAAGTGACGTAATGCTTGAATGTACGTCATGTTGTGATCATGCTCTACCGCATCAATTTGGTAAATTTTTGCACCCCAGATTTGAATTTGCTCTAGCAACCATTCATAACGTTCACTAAAACGCCCATCACAACGCACAACCACTTGTTTTGCCATGCTGGCAATATCTGGGCCAAACATTGGATGCAATCCAACTACCGCCCCTTTATGCACCTCTAACATTTTAGCTAATGGAGCACGTTTCACGGAGGTGAGATCTGCCAGTAGCATATTTTCCGTTAAATAAGGTTTTAAACGTTCTATGGTTTCTAACGTGTGATCAATCGGTACTGAGACAATAACAACATCCGCATTCGTTAAAATGCGTTCTGCCACATCCCAATCATCTCGGTCTAAAATAGAAATAGGATAACCAGAGGCACGTAAATATCGGGCAAATAATTGCCCCATTTTTCCGTAACCACCGACAATAACAATTTTGTTAATAGCAGGATTCAGGGTTTTAAAACCAAATTGATTTTCATTGGAGTAAGATTCTCGCATGAAACGACGCAGCACATCTTCGATGAGTTGTGGAGAGATTCCCGCTTTCGCCGCTTCTTCTCGGCGTGCTTGTAACATCGCTAATTCACGATCTGGTGCATAAATCGGTAAACCTTTTTCATGTTTTACTTCGCCGACTTGGGTTACCAGTTCGAGGCGTTTAGCAAAAAGTTGAATCAGTTCGCGATCGAGTGCATCAATTTCCTGACGTAAATGGTTGAGGGCATCCATAATTCACCTGTAATATCTTATTTACATAGATTGCAATTAAAAGGTTACAGGTGAGATTACTGGAATTAAAACAGAAAGGCAAATGATTAGAGAGATTGTGTAATCAAGCGTTGCGGACGAATCACATTGTTATCATCGATAAGTGCTACGCCTAAAAAGATATTCTTGTCAGAAAACAACCGCACTTGACCATATAATTTTGCTTCATTCGCAAATTTGACACGCTGCCCAAAGCCAATACCTTTACTCTGCTCTGCATTTAACTGTAATGCAGGTAATTTACTGACTGTGGTATCTGTCGGTAAAAGATGTTGATCAAGTTGAGCAAGAGCACCTTGCTCTGCAAGCGCCTGCAAAGCATCGCATGTCATCATCTTTTCTGTTGGATAATCCGCAACCGCAATTCGACGTAACACAGTCACATGAGCACCACAACCTAACACTTCACCTAAGTCATCCACTAATGTACGGATATAGGTTCCTTTCGAACAATGCACTTCTAAAGTTAAAGAAGGTGCTTGATACTCGATAAAGTTTATCTCAAAAATCGTGATAGGACGGGCTTCACGTTCTACGGTAATGCCTGCGCGAGCATACTCATACAACGGTTTTCCATTGTGCTTTAATGCAGAAAACATGGTTGGTACTTGCAAAATATCACCACGGAATTGTTCAAGTGCGGTCAAAATTTGTGATGTTTCCACATTGACAGGGCGCGTTTCGACCACTTGCCCTTCAGCATCTGAGGTATCCGTACGTTCACCTAATTTTGCTGTAACCACATAGCGTTTATCTGCATCTAACAAAAACTGAGAAAACTTTGTAGCTTCACCTAAACAAATAGGCAGCATACCGGTTGCTAATGGATCGAGCGCACCGGTATGTCCTGCTTTATTCGCTTGGAATACGCGTTTCACTTTTTGCATAATGTCATTAGACGACATGCCTTGTGGCTTATCTAATAAAAATACACCATCAATATCACGCCCACGCTTGCGAGGTCTCGACATTAGTCATTTTCCTCAACGTGTTTTTTCTCGTCTTCACGTACCACGTTTGTCACTAAATTAGACATACGCATCCCTTCAACTAAGGATTGATCGTAGAAGAAACGAATTTCCGGCACAATGCGTAAGCGCATTGCTTTACCCACTAATGAACGAATATAAGGTGCCGCTTTTTCTAACCCTTTCATGCCTTGTGCAATCGCCACTTCATCATGATCAAACAAAAATGTGACAAACACTTTTGCATAAGCTAAATCGCTTGATACTTCCACATCTGACACGGTTACCATGCCAATACGGGGATCTTTTACTTCCCGTTGTAAAATGATGGCGATTTCTTTTTGTAATTCTTGTGCAACACGATCGCTGCGTTTAAATTCTCTTGCCATAATATTTCTCTTACTAAGTAAGTGTTACCTACATTGATTAGTTTACAAATTATTTCTCTGATTTGGTTTTATTTCGGCGAAGGATAAAACCGATCCCCACGCC
>CABSZQ010000278.1 GCA_902482195.1 uncultured Haemophilus sp. | reverse complement strand
AAGGGCTGGGCGCAAAGCATGTTTTAAAATGATTCTCGACGTGGAAAGTCCTTTAGCTTTGGCAGTTCGAATAAAGTTGGAATGCAACACTTCAATCATCGAGCCACGCATGATACGCGCAATCCCTGCAACATAAGCGATAGTTAAGGATGCTACGGGTAAAATAATGTACATTGCTGAACCGCCATTCCAACCGCCAGCGGGTAACCAACCTAAATAAATGGCGAAAATCAGCACCAAGACTGGTGCGAAGACAAAGCTTGGCATAATGACCCCAAGCATCGAGAAACTCATCAAAATATAATCCCAACGGCTATTTTGATTGAGCGCGGCAAGCGTACCAGCTGTGACACCTAATACCACTGCAAAGGCGAAAGCGACCATCCCTAATTTTAAGGAAACAGGGAAGGCTGATGCGATTAAATCATTGACCGATTGATCTTTATATTTAAAAGAGGGACCAAAATCGCCTTTAGAAAGGTTTTCCAAATAAAGGAAATATTGTTTATGTAATGGTTCATTTAAATGATACTTCGCTTCGATATTTGCCATGACTTCTGGTGGATAAGCACGTTCCGATGTGAACGGGCTACCAGGGGCGAGACGCATCAGAAAGAAGGAAAAAGTAATCAAAATAAACAGCGTTGGTAAGGCTTCCAACAGCCGTTTAAAAATAAATTTGAGCATAATAACTCCAACCAAAATGGGCGAAAAGTGCGGTCAAAAAACACGATAATTTTTAACCGCACTTAAATACGAGCAACGAATTAATGTTTAATAATATAAAGGTTGCGTAAGTAAATGTGATCTTGTGGATCTTTGCCTGAATATCCTTTTACGTAAGGTTTCACTAAGCGTGGATTCACATAGTTAAAGATTGGCACGATACCGAAATCTTTTGCAAGAATTTCTTCGGCTTTCGCGTAGGCTTTTGCACGACCTTCCGCATCCGTTGCGACATAAGATTCAGCAATGGCTTTATCATATTCTGGGTTCGCATATTTTGCGGTATTGTTACTCGAATTGGATAAGAAATAGTTGCCGAATGTTGTGGCTTGGTTGTAATCCGCATTCCATCCTGCACGTGCTGCATCGTAACGGCCTGCACGACGGCTATCAATGTAAGTTTTCCACTCTTGGTTTTCTAATTTCACATCAATTAAACCTTTGGTGTTAGCTTTCCACATAGATGCTGCAGCAATGGCCACTTTTTTGTGGTTTTCATTGGTGTTGTAAAGAATGCTGAATTTCAACGGATTTGCTTTGCTGTAGCCAGCTTCTTCTAAGAGTTTAATGGCTTCTTCATTACGTTGTGCCATTGGTTCTTTTGAATAAGCAGGTTGTTGAATGAGATGACCTTCTTCGATGTAAGTCGGCGTAAATACATAGGTTGGTGTTTGACCTTGACCTAAAACTTTATCGGTGATCACATTACGGTCAAGGGATAAGTTCAAGGCTTTACGAACATTCACGTTATCAAAAGGCGCTTTCTTATTGTTTAACTCGTAAGAATAGGTCGCAAGCGTACGTGTCGTGAATACTTCACCAGGCAATTCTTTTTGTAATTTCGCAAATTGTTCTGGTGGTAAGGCGTAGCTTGTCATATCTAAATCACCTGCTCGATAACGCGCTACATCAGTACTTGGGTTTTCAATCGCAAGGAATGTTGCACTGTTAATGACAGTCTCTTTATCGTTCCAGTAGAGTGGGTTGCGTTCAAATTCGATTTTTTCGTTAATAATGTGGTTAGCCAGTTTATATGCACCATTACCCACGTAGTTTTCTTTTTTCACCCATGCATCACCCAATTTTTCGACCACTTTTTGTGGTAATGGCAATAAGGATTGGTGAGTCGTTAAACTGACTGCATAAGGCACAGGATTGGTTGCATGAACCACAAAGGTGTAATCATCTTTTGCTTCAACACCTAATTCAGCCGGTTTTTTCTTACCGTCAATGATGTCTTGTGCATTTTCTACTTGTAAATAACTTAAGTAACTTGCATAAGGCGCTGCAGTTGCAGGATCCACTAAACGACGCCAAGCAAACACGAAATCGTGCGCGGTAACAGGATCACCATTTGACCATTTGGCATCTTTACGTAAATGGAATGTCCACGTTTTGAAGTCCGGCGTGTTTTCCCAGCTTTCAGCTACACCCGGTTGAAGTTTACCTTCAGAGTCTGAGGTGACGAGGCCTTCAAGTAATTGATAAGCAACGTTAGATTCAGGTACACCTTCAGTTTTTTGTGGGTCAAAACTTTGTGGTTCAGCCCCGTTATTGATCACGATATGTTGTTTTTCATCTAATTGCGTTCCTTCAGGCACTATAACTGCTTGAGCAGAATAGGAAAGAGCAAGCGCAATGGCAGAGAAAAGTAGTTTGTGTTGCATTTGAGCCTCCTTGTCATTAGGCGATATTTTTATAAAGAGTCCTTCTCTTATTAGCTCAAAAATTCATGTTTGTAAAGATTTGTAAGGTAATTATTTAAAGAAAAATAACGTTTTGTGATTTGTATCTAATAAATCGCGAAAAAATTGCTAAAAGTGATGGTATGAGAGGATAAATTTAGAATGCATTGGTTTTCCCTATCGTAAATATTTTCCTGGA
>CABSZQ010000277.1 GCA_902482195.1 uncultured Haemophilus sp. | reverse complement strand
GCACGTACTTGTTCAAGTTCTTCACGAATCACTTCCATCAAGCGTTCAGGGCTGTTGATGATGTGGAGAAGTTCTGCAATTTTAACCAATAACTCTTTGTATTCATTGATGACTTCTTCAGTAGCAAGCCCGGTTAAACGGTGTAAGCGAAGTTCTAAGATTGCATCAACTTGTTCTGGAGAAAGATAGTAATCAGAACCTTGAATACCAAATTCAGCGGCTAATTCAGCTGGGCGTGCCGCTGCATCAAGCAAACCTAAAATTTCGTTATTCAGCTTCCAAGGACGAGAAATTAATTTTTCTGCCGCTTCTTTACGCTCTTTCGATTGACGGATGATATCGATGATTTCATCGATATTTGATGTTGCAACCGCTAAACCTTCTAAAATATGCGTACGCTCGCGGGCTTTACGCAATTCAAATAAAGAACGGCGAATCACCACTTCGCGACGGTGCATCACAAAGGCTTCAATGATTTGTTTTAAGTTGAATAAACGTGGTTGACCGTGATCCAAGGCCACCATGTTGATCCCGAAGGTTACCTGCATTTGGGTTAGAGCATAAAGGTGATTTAATACCACTTCGCCTACGGCATCACGTTTGATGTCAATTTCAATGCGGATCCCTTCTTTGTTCGAAAGGTCGATAATATTGCTGATGCCTTCGATTTTTTTATCTTTGATAAGCTCAGCAATTTTTTCCACTAATTTGGCTTTGTTCACTTGATAAGGCAATTCGGTCACAATGATTTGCTCTTTGCCTTTATCTGTGGTTTCTACGCTAGCACGTGCGCGAACATACACTTTGCCGCGACCGGTGCGATAAGCTTCTTCAATCCCTTTACGGCCATTAATTAATGCCGCTGTTGGGAAGTCTGGGCCAGGAATATATTGCATTAACTCATCAATAGTGATGTTTTCGTTATCAATATAAGCCAAGCAGCCATCTAAAACTTCATTTAAGTTGTGTGGTGGAATGTTGGTTGCCATCCCCACCGCAATACCAGAAGAACCGTTTGCTAAAAGCGCAGGAATACGGGTTGGTAATACGTCCGGAATCATTAATTCGCCATCATAGTTTGGCGAGAAATTCACGGTTTCTTTATCCAAGTCAGTTAATAACGCTTGGGTAATTTTTTGCATACGGACTTCGGTATAACGCATTGCCGCTGGTGCGTCACCGTCGATTGAACCGAAGTTACCTTGCCCATCTACCAACATGTAGCGCAATGAGAACGGCTGTGCCATACGCACAATGGTGTCGTACACCGCAGAATCACCGTGCGGGTGATATTTACCGATTACATCACCTACCACACGGGCAGATTTTACGTATTTTTTGCCGGCAGTGATGCCAGATTGATCCATGGAGAAAAGCACACGTCGATGCACCGGTTTTAAACCGTCACGTACGTCGGGCAAAGCACGCCCAACAATCACCGACATGGCGTAGTCAAGGTAAGAAGATTTGAGTTCTTCTTCAATATTGACTGGGGTAATAGAGGAATGGATTGAATCCGTCATTTTTATTCCTTTTTTGATCAAAAAATTGTGACGGATTATAGCATAAATTTAAGCGTTTTTGTGTGAAAAGTGCGGTTGATTTTAAAGCGTTTTTTCAATGCAGAAATAAATAAGGCAGACATTAAGTCCGCCTTATGATTGAGAGAAAATCGACTATTTCCAATTTTCTCGTTTGGCTTTTTGTAATTTCGCATAAGCACCAAGTAAAGCTTGGTGTTCTTTGAAGTTTTCAAGCGTTTCATCGCTGGCTGGCAAGTTATAGAACGGGTTACCTTTTTCCGCCACCGCAGACCAAGCTTGTTGAACGGCTTCTTTGCCATACATTCTTTCAAATACAGTACGATATTGTTGTGGATCGCGAGTATTGTCTAAATGCAATTCAATGATACTGATTAAAGCACGATAGTAATTTGCACGCTCTGGTGTAAACACAGAGCTGTTCATATTCATCGTCCAGTTTGCCCAATCTAAGGCTAATTCTAATTCACCTAATGCTAAGTAGAGCATGGATTTAAGTTCACCAACACGTAATGTTGTCCAACCGCTTGCTTTTGGTGCAACGATACCGATAAATTCGCGAACGCGTGTGGCATCGTCAATATCTTGCTCATCTAATTCTGCTAATAATTCTTCATAAGTTTCAGCATCATGATGATGGTGTGGTAGATCCAATAAGATCTCACGCCAGTCCATACCCATATTATTATTGGCATAAATGAGGTCATCAGCAGGATAGATATCAGACATGCCTGGTACGATAATGCGGCAAGCGTAAACGTCTAAATGGTTGTAATCCATGATATAGACTTCTTTTTCCTCTGCATTAAAGATTGCCATCAAGTTTTCATATTCTTCTTGCGTTGAACCTGAAAAATCCCAATCTACAAATTCATAATCTGGCGTATTTTTGAATAAATCCCAAGAAATTAAACCGCTAGAATCAATAAAGTGTGTTTCAAGGTTAGCATGCTCCGCCACATCATCATTATTGAATGATGGAGGAGAGAATACATCGAGATCTTTTAAACTGCGACCTTGTAAAAGCTCCGTTACGGTACGCTCTAATGCCACTTGGAAGTTCGGATGTGCACCAAAAGAGGC
>CABSZQ010000276.1 GCA_902482195.1 uncultured Haemophilus sp. | reverse complement strand
GTTAAAAATTGGGCAGCCTGTTGTACATTTAGATCATGGTGTTGGACGTTATGGTGGCTTAGTAACACTCGATACTGGGGGCTTAAAAGCAGAATATTTGCTGATTAATTATGCGAATGAATCCAAACTTTATGTGCCTGTTGGTTCTCTTCATTTAATTAGTCGCTATGTAGGTGGCTCAGATGAAACCGCACCATTACATAAATTAGGTAATGAATCGTGGGCGAAAACGCGTCAAAAAGCCGCAGAAAAAATTCGTGATGTGGCCGCTGAATTACTTGATGTATATGCCCAACGAGAAGTGAAAAAAGGCTTTGAATTTAAATATGATCGTGAGGAATTCCAGCAATTCGCTGCAACCTTTCCTTTTGAAGAAACGCACGATCAAGCCATGGCGATTAACGCAGTCATTTCGGATATGTGCCAACCTAAAGCGATGGATCGTTTGGTTTGTGGTGATGTAGGTTTTGGAAAGACTGAAGTGGCAATGCGTGCAGCATTTTTGGCAGTAATGAATCATAAACAAGTCGCCGTATTGGTTCCAACAACTTTGTTAGCTCAACAGCATTACGAGAATTTTAAAGATCGTTTTGCTAATTTGCCGGTTAATGTGGAAGTGCTTTCTCGCTTTAAAACAGTCAAAGAACAAAAACAAATCTTAGAAAATTTAGCTGAAGGAAAAGTCGATATTCTGATTGGAACCCATAAATTGATTCAATCTGATGTGAAGTTTTCTGATCTTGGCTTACTCATCATTGATGAAGAACATCGCTTTGGAGTGGGACAAAAAGAGAAAATTAAACAACTTCGAGCGAATATTGATATTTTAACGCTTACCGCAACACCAATTCCTCGTACTTTGAATATGGCGATGAATGGTATTCGTGATCTTTCTATTATTGCGACGCCACCGGCTCGCCGAGTGAGTATCAAAACATTTGTTCGCCAGAAAGATGATTTAATTATTCGTGAAGCCATCCTGCGTGAGATTTTACGTGGTGGACAAGTTTATTATTTGCATAATGATGTGGCAAGTATTGAAAATACGGCCGAAAAACTGACCGCACTTGTACCGGAAGCTCGTGTCGTGATTGGTCATGGTCAAATGCGAGAGCGTGAGCTTGAACGCGTGATGAGTGATTTTTATCATCAACGTTATAACGTATTAGTTTGTTCCACCATCATTGAAACAGGAATTGACGTACCAACGGCAAATACGATTATTATTGAACGTGCAGATAATTTTGGTTTAGCTCAGCTTCACCAGTTGCGTGGTCGAGTAGGGCGTTCCCATCATCAAGCTTATGCGTATTTGCTTACACCTCCGCCGAAATTAATGACGAAAGATGCGAAACGTCGTTTAGAGGCATTAGAAAGTTTAGATAACTTAGGTGCAGGTTTCATTCTTGCGACGCATGATTTAGAAATTCGCGGTGCAGGTGAATTATTAGGGAATGAACAAAGTGGGCAAATTGAGAGCATCGGTTTTTCACTTTATATGGAATTGCTTGATGCAGCAGTTAAAGCCTTAAAAGAGGGCAGAGAACCTTCATTAGAAGAGATTACACATCAACAAGCTGAAATTGAGTTACGTGTTCCAGCTTTATTGCCAGATGATTATCTTGGCGATGTGAATATGCGTTTGTCGTTCTATAAACGCATTGCAGCGGCAGAAAGTAAGCAAGAGTTAGATGAATTAAAAGTTGAATTAATTGATCGCTTTGGCCTATTACCTGAAGCAACTAAAAATCTTTTACAAATTGCTGAAATTCGTTTAATGGTGAAACCATTAAAAGTGCTGAAAATCGATGCAGGGGCTCAAGGTGGCTTTATTGAATTCTCTCCTTCAGCAAAAGTTGATCCAGAAAAATTCATCAAATTAATTCAACAAAATCCAATTGTTTATCGCTTTGATGGTCCATTAAAATTTAAGTTTGTAAAAGCCCTTCCAGAAAACAAAGCGCGGTTAGAATTTGTGATGGATTTAGTGAAGACACTTACTGAGTAGCAAGTAAATAAAAAGGCTGACAAAATGTCAGCCTTTCTTTTTAACGTTTTATTAGTGAAGCGCTTCAACAACGCTTAAGAACATTTTTAGGATACCGGCATTTAATAAGTCGATAAAGAATGCCCCTACCATTGGTACGATTAAGAACGCTTTGTGAGATGGTCCGAAACGACTGGTAATCGCTTGCATGTTAGCAACGGCTGTTGGTGTTGCGCCGAGACCGAAACCACAGTGACCCGCACTTAATACAATCGCATCATAATCTTTACCCATCATACGGTATGTGACGTAGATAGCGAAGAAAGCCATGAAGACAACTTGAACCGCTAAGATAACTAATACATCTGTTGCAAGACCTGCTAATTCCCAAAGTTTGAGAGACATTAAAGCAATGGCTAAGAAGATAGATAAACCTACGCTACCTAATACGTCAATCGCTGAATCAGCCACTTGGAATTTGAATAAGTGGGTTAAGCTGTTGCGAATGATTACGCCTGTAAACAAACACCATACGAATGTTGGTAATTGAATGTGTGTACCTTTTGTTAAGCCATCTAAATATTGACCGATGAGTAAACATAAAGAAAGCATTGTGATGGTTTCAATGATTGAGCGCGCATTAAT
>CABSZQ010000275.1 GCA_902482195.1 uncultured Haemophilus sp. | reverse complement strand
ATATTGGTCCATTTATGTGGGATTAGGCAGCAGTTTCTTAGATAACCTACAAGGTTTAATTACGCTGAAAATCTATCAAGATGATGCTTATAAAGCAAAAGCAATGGATGAAGAAGCGGAACATTTCCGCAAAATCACCATGAAAGTACTTACTATGCAGCTTAATTCGGTATCACTGATGGATTTACTTGCTTACGGTGGTGCAGCAATCGGGATTTTAACGGCTTTATTGCAATTCCAAGCCGATCAATTAACCGTATTAGGTGTCATTTTATTTATTCTGCTTTCTTCTGAATTCTTTATTCCACTTCGTTTATTGGGTTCTTTCTTCCATGTGGCGATGAATGGTAAAGCGGCATCAGATAAGATATTCACATTGTTAGATACGCCAGTTGAAACTCAAACACAAGCGGTCGATTTTGCAGCGAAAAATGCTATTCAGGTGGATATTCAAGATTTGCATTTTGCTTACAGCGAAGAGAAACCAGCAATTACAGGCTTAGATTTAAGCATCTTACCAAATCAACTTACGGTATTTGTGGGTAAAAGTGGTTGTGGTAAATCTACCTTGGTTTCATTGCTAATGGGCTTTAATCAAGCGCAACAAGGTAAGATTTTGTTCAACGGCCAAGAAATTCAAGAGATTGATCGTCATTCGTTTTATGAAAAAGTCTCTTTGGTGAGCCATAGCAGTTACGTGTTTAAAGGTACGCTGCGCGAAAATATGACCATGGCGAAAATTGATGCCACAGATGAGCAAATTTATGCGTGTTTAGAGCAAGTCAATCTGGCGCAATTCGTTCGAGATAATGGTGGATTAGATATGCAGCTATTAAGCCGTGGCGCGAATTTATCCGGCGGTCAAATTCAACGCTTAGCCTTAGCGCGTGCTTTATTACACAATGCTGAACTTTATATTTTTGACGAGGCGACCAGTAATATTGATGTGGAAAGCGAAGAAATTATTTTGCAGTTCATTCAGCAATTTAAACAACAAAAAACCATTGTGATGATTTCCCACCGATTGGCGAATGCCGTGAATGCCGACTGCATTAATGTGCTTGAACAAGGCAAATTGATTGAGCAAGGCACGCATAAAGAGCTCATGGCAAAACAAGGTGCGTATGCTGAAATGTTCCAACAACAAAAAGATTTAGAACAAATTAGAGAGGTGGCAAATGCGTAAAAATGGTTTTGTTGTGATGGGGCATTTGTTGAAATTAGTGACCCCATTGGCTCATATCATGGCGTTTACTATCACCATGGGAACGCTCGGTTTCCTTGCCGCTATTTTTATTATGGTGCTTGGTGCGATGGGGTTAGTGAATCTTCTTAACTTTAACACCCATTTAAGTTTTTCTGGCATTTTGACCGCACTTATTGTATTGGCGGTGGCTCGTGGCGCGTTGCGTTATTTAGAGCAAATGTCTGGGCATTATATCGCCTTTAAATTGTTGGCATTATTGCGCGATAAAGTGTTTTCTTCTTTACGTCGCTTGGCTTTTGTGAAGTTGCAAAACAAACAAGCTGGGCAATTAGTGTCATTAGTCACCAATGATATTGAATTGCTCGAAGTGTTCTATGCGCACACTATTGCACCGATTATGATTGCGTTCTTTACTTCTGCGATTTTATTGTTGGTCTTTGCTCATCTTTCAGGCTGGTTTGTGGTTGTGGCATTAGCTGCTTATTTAACGGTAGGTGTGATTCTACCCATTATTACCACCAAATTGGCGCGTGAAGATGGCAGACGCTATCGTGAATTAGTAGGCGAAATGAATGATTTCTTCCTCGACAGCGTACGAGGCATGAAAGAAATTCAACTTTTTGGCTATGCGAAACAACGTTTAGATGAAATTCAACAACGCAGTCAAAAAATTGATACGGCTTTTGAACGCATTAAAGACCAAGAAGCGAAAGTACGCGTTTACACTGAAGTGGCGGTATCGGCGTTTAACATCATTATGTTATTCACCGGCTTAATTTTGTTTAGCCTAGATAAGATTGATTTCTCTACCTTTTTAATTGGCGTGATTTTATTGATGTCGAGCTATGGCCCAGTTATTGCGTTAAGCAACCTTTCAAGTAACTTGTTACAAACCTTGGCTTCAGGTGAGCGAGTATTGAGCTTGCTAGCAGAAGAACCCGAATTAAAAGACGTAGAAAGTGCGGTCGATTTGAAGGACGTTTCTCGCATTGATGTAGAGAGCGTCAACTTTGCTTACGGCGAAGAACAAATTTTATCGGATGTCAGCTTATCTGTGAAAAAAGGTGAAATCTTAGGGATTCACGGCAGAAGCGGCAGTGGTAAAAGTACCTTGTTAAAATTGCTGATGCGTTTTTACGATCCGAAATCAGGCAGCATTAAAATTAACGGTGAAACTTTGCCAAATATCAACACCCGTAGCTTACGTAACAATATGGCGTACATTACTCAGCAAACCTACATTTTCAACGAAACCATAGAGGAAAATATTCGCCTTGCACGCCGTAATGCAACATTAGAAGAAATTATGGAAGCCGCGAAGAAAGCGTCAATTCATGATTTCATTTTAAGTTTACCGGAAGGTTATCAAACGAAAATGACGGAATTGGGAGGCAATCTCTCTGATGGTGAAAAACAACGTATCGGTATTGCTCGTGCATTTCTACAC
>CABSZQ010000274.1 GCA_902482195.1 uncultured Haemophilus sp. | reverse complement strand
ACGTAGATGGGTTCCCACATCGTAGCTTTCGGCATCTTCAGCCAAAATATCTTCGCTCGGTGGACGGCGCCCCTGTGCCGTTAAGTAATTTTTTGCCGTATTCACGGCAATTCGATATAGCCAAGTGTAGAATGCACTATCGCCCCGAAAGGATTCAATGGAACGATAGGCCTTAATAAAGGATTCTTGTACAACATCTGGAATGTCGTTATGAGAAATGTAGCGGGTTAAAAGTCCGGCCACTTTATTTTGATAACGAGAAACCAATAAATTAAAGGCTTTTTTATCGCCTTGCTGCACTCTTTCTACCAAAGCCTGATCTGTTAGCTGTTCAGCCATATATCTCCTATGCTACGTCTAACACGCCTTCATATATTCAAGACAGCAAGCTATTGTTGCTTTATCAGACAGAGTTAAAATTGAAAAGTTCCTTATGTATAAAAAATTTCAAAAAATTAACGAACGTTCGTTTTCTGCACATCCTGGATATATTCAACCATCGCTTGCACTTCAGCATCTTCTGATTGACTGCCATTAAAAAACCACGAAAAAAGTTGTAAATCCGTGGCGGCAAGTAAACGAATAAAAATATCTTTTTTGTCGTCAGTCAGTTGGTCAAAATGCGCTTTATAAAAAGGCATGATGATTTTATCCAGCTCAAGCATACCTCGACGACAATCCCATTCAATGCGGAGTTTATTGTATTTATCCATAATTTCTCCCTAAATCATTGTAATTATACCTGATAAATGAAAAGTGCGGTTAAAAATTACCGCACTTTTTAATCAAAGAATCAATTATTCTGTCGCCTTCGGCTTAATCACCGCATAAACCACGCCGGTTAATAATGCCCCTGTTGCAATTGCACCTAAGTAGAGTAATGGTTCAGAGACAAACGGAATCACAAATAAACCACCATGTGGTGCTTGCAGAGAAATATTTAATGCCATTGAAATCGCACCCGCAGTTGCACCACCGATCACCGAGCTAATAATCACACGTAATGGATCGGCAGCCACAAACGGCAATGCCCCTTCAGAGATAAAGCATAACCCTAAGACAAAAGAGGCTTTGCCTGCATCACGTTGATTACTGGTAAATTTACTGCGAGCAATCCAAGTTGCAATCGCCATACCAATTGGCGGCACCATACCAGCCGCCATAGCGGCAGCCATGGGGGTGTGAACTTGAGAGGCTAACATTCCCACGGAGAACGTATAAGCCGCTTTATTTACTGGACCGCCCATATCAATACACATCATCGCACCGATAATCGCACCCAATACCATCGCATTGACCTCACCCATGGATTTTAACCAATCGCTTAAGGTGGTCATAATTTGTGAAACCGGTGGGTTAATCACATAAATCATGGCAAGACCAACAATCAAGGTACCAAATAGCGGGAGAATTAAAATTGGTTTTAAGGAGGTTAAACTTGCTGGCAATTTAATGGTTGCATTTAATCCTTTCACCACATAACCCGCTAAGAAACCGGCGATAATCCCACCTAAAATCCCTGCACCGGCTGTGGTGGCTAACATACCGCCAATAAGACCTACCGCAAGCCCCGGACGGTCTGCGATAGAAAAGGCCACATAGCCGGCAAATACTGCAATCATTAAATGGAATGCGGCACCACCGCCAATATCCATTAAGGCTTTTGGAATACCATGGAAAATCGTTTCATCTTTGAAGGCTTCAATACCAAACATAAAGGAAATCGCGATTAATAAACCACCGGCAACCACCAACGGCAACATGTGCGATACACCGGTCATCAAATGTTTATAGACGCCTTTTTTCTCGCCACTTTCTTCTGATTTCGCAGAAGATTTTGCTGCGCCACCTTCGTAAATTTTTGCTTCTTTAAATGCCTTGTCGAATTCCTGTGCCGTTTTCTTTAAAGCCAAACCGGTCGAAGTACGATACATCGGTTTTCCTTGGAATTTATCTAACGGCACATCAATATCCGCCGCAACAAAGACTAAATCTGCAGCAGCGACTTCTTCAGGGGTAATTTCATTACCTGCGCCCACTTGACCACGCGTTTCGACTTTTACCTGCCAACCTTGTTTTTTCGCATAAGTTTCAATAGCTTCAGCTGACATAAAGGTATGCGCAACCCCTGTCGGACAAGCTGTAACCGCGACGATATTTTTAACGCCAGAAACGCCACCAAATCCAACCGCACTTTGAGCCGGTTGAACATAGTCCACTGCTTGATTAAGCGCATTCGTCAGCGTGACTTCAGGTGAAGCAATCGCCACATCTTCATTGGCTAAAAAGACTTTTTTGCCCACAAGTTCAGCAGAGTTTGGCAAACTAGATCCGAAAACAATCACTAAATCCGCCTCTTTGGCTTGTTCAACCACAGTATGATTGGCTTTTTTCGCTACCACACTCAATGCTTGGCGAAGTAAATAGGCTTTTGCCGCACCAATTTGCGGAGATTGAGTTAAAAACAAATTCATTACATTATCCTTCAATCACAGAAATTTTGACATTCGCCAGAATTGGCTCAAGCAAGGCGGTATCGCTCACGCCTACATTACTTTGTGAAACCGCAAAAGCGGAAACTGCACTTGCAAACGCTAAGGTCTCCGCTTGAGACAAGCCTTTTTCAATACCGTAAATTAAGCCAGCTACCATAGAATCTCCTGCACCTACA
>CABSZQ010000273.1 GCA_902482195.1 uncultured Haemophilus sp. | reverse complement strand
CGTCATCTACTTCATCATTTTCTGGGTTCTCACCTTGTTTTTGATGATTTAATAAATAACGAGATACTGGACCACCTAAGATACCACCAAAGACTAAACCGAATGTAGCACACGCCATAGCGATTTCTGTCGCAGCCGGTAGATTAAATTCTCTAGTGAATGTTTCAGCCCATGCCGCACCTGTACCATGACCACCGGTTAGGGTAACTGAACCAGCAAGTAAGCCGTAAGCAGGATCAATGCCTAATAATTCAGTACCTAAAATACCGATGACATTTTGGCAAACAATGAGTATTGCTGCCGCCAATAGGAAGATAACTAATGGTTTTCCGCCTTTAATTAAGCGAGCAAAGTTTGCACTTAAACCGATAGAGGAGAAGAATACCAACATCATAGATGTTTGTAAGCTTTTCTCAAAAGTGAATGAAGTGCCATTTACTTTGTATAAAATGGTTAATGCAATAGCCACAATAAAGCCACCAACAACAGGCTCAGGGATATTAAATGTTTGTAAAACTCGAATGCGTTTTACTAGAAAAAAACCGAGTAATAATACAAAACTTGCTAAAGCAAGTGTTTGATAGGTATCAAAAACAATATTCACGAAATATCCTCCTATTTAGTTTGGTTTCGAGAATTCTTATGAGTTGTGTTCAGGTTCAACCACCACAATGTCAACATTACTATGTAATCCACGTGGTAATTGGGAGCCTTTTCTGCCGCGTTCCGCACGGAATTTTTGCAGATCTTCCGGTTTTAATGTGATTTTTCGTTTACCGGAATGGAACTCAAGGCTAGCTTGCTCTGAAATTAAGAACAATTTCACCAATAATTCTGACCGCGCTTTTGCATTCGCTGCTGGAATACTGATGATTTTGTTGCCTTTCCCTTTTGATAATGCCGGTAAATCCCGTACCGGAAAAATCAGCATTCGACCCGCTGAAGTGAGGGACACAAGAAGTGAGGCCGACTCGGAAAGTGTCTCAGGTTTCAAGACTTTCGCATTTTCTGGCAAAGAAATCAAGGCTTTTCCAGCTTTATTGCGTGCAATTAAATCTTCAAATTTGCAAATAAAACCGTATCCTGCATCTGATGCCATCAATAATTCTTGTTTTTCAGGTTCCATAATAACCTGTTCAATGGTTGCACCGGCCGGTAATGTGAGTTTACCGGTGAGCGGTTCACCTTGTGAACGCGCAGAAGGTAAGCTTAATGGATCTAAAGCATAACTACGACCAGTACTATCAATAAAGATCACTGGTTGATTGCTTTTACCGCAAGCGTGCGCGAGATATTTATCGCCTGCTTTGTAGCTTAATCCTGCCGGATCAATGTCATGACCTTTTGCACAGCGTACCCAGCCCATTTCAGATAAGATGACGGTAACGGGTTCAGCTGGGGTCATTTCACTTTCAGAAATCGCTTTTGCTTCTTCACGCTCAACTAATTGAGACATTCTAGGGCTGGCGTATTTTTTCGCATCTTCTTGAATTTCTTTTTTGATCAAGGTATTTAAGCGACGCTCAGATCCTAAAATTAACTCTAAATTTGACCGCTCTTCTTCAAGTTTATCTTTTTCAGCTTGTAATTGATGTTCTTCTAATTTGGCTAAATGACGCAAACGTAAGTTTAAAATGGCTTCAGCCTGTTCATCACTTAAGTTAAAACGAGCCATTAAAACTTGTTTAGGTTCGTCTTCAGTGCGAATAATCTCAATCACTTCATCAATATTGAGGAAGGCAATCATCAAACCATCTAAAATGTGTAAACGAGCGAGTACTTTATCTAAACGATGTTGTAAACGACGCGTTACTGTTGTGCGACGGAATGTCAGCCACTCAGTGAGAACTTGAAGTAGCCCTTTCACGGCGGGTTTATGATCAAGCCCTATCATATTCATATTCACACGATAGCTTTTTTCGAGATCCGTTGTCGCAAATAAATGCGCCATCAAGGCATCCGTGTCAACGCGATTTGAACGTGGCACAAGCACGATACGCACAGGATTTTCATAATCTGCTTCATCACGAATATCTTCCACCATTGGCAATTTTTTCGCCGTCATTTGCTCAGCAATTTGTGCAATGATTTTAGAGGGTGAAGATTGATGAGGAAGTGCACTAATGATGATTTCACCGTCTTCTTTATGCCATGTTGCACGCATTTTGATAGAACCACGACCGGTTTCATACATTTTGCGAATATCATCTTTTGGAGAAATAATTTCTGCTTCAGTTGGGAAATCTGGCCCTTGAATGATATTAAGTACATCATCTAATCCTGCTTTTGGATTATCTAATAGCAGGACTGCCGCATCAGCCACTTCATTAATATTGTGTGGTGGAATATCGGTTGCCATCCCGACGGCAATCCCTGTTGTGCCGTTTAACAGAATATGAGGCAAACGTGCAGGCAAATATTGTGGTTCTTCTAAAGTACCATCAAAGTTCGGTTGGAAATCAACGGTACCTTGACCTAATTCAGTTAATAGAATTTCAGAAATTTTGGACAGGCGAGATTCTGTATAACGCATTGCCGCGAATGATTTAGGATCATCTGGCGCCCCCCAGTTTCCTTGCCCATCTACCAAAGGATAACGGTAAGAAAAAGGCTGAGCCATTAAAACCATGGCTTCATAACAAGCGGAGTCACCATGTGGATGGAATTTACCT
>CABSZQ010000272.1 GCA_902482195.1 uncultured Haemophilus sp. | reverse complement strand
GGTAACAGCGTTCACCTGCTTTTTGAATACCGCCATAATTTTGCCATTCGGGGTGGTTTGGGGTATCGGGAAGGCATTGGGTTTCAAGGGCTATGCCGCTGAAATCTTGATAAGAACTGTTTGCTCGAGTTGGAGTGCCTGCAAGATAGTTTCCCGTATAAACCTGTAATGCGGCTTGGGATGTGAGCACTTCAAGGCTTAAATCTTCATTAGGGGAAGTCAATAATACGCAAGGTTTTTGCCATGCTTTATTGACGATAAAGGAATGATCATAACCTTTTGTTACCACTTGTTCGCCTTGTTGGAAATCTTGTGCGATGGGTTTTGCCACACGAAAATCAAAGCTGGTATTCACCACATGTTTAAGTGGTGAATTTGGGATGCCTTCGCCATCAACTGGCAGATAGAAATCCGCATTAAGGCGTAGTGTATGATTTCGCACATCACTGCCCTGCTCCGCATTTTCTAAATTGAAATAAGCGTGGTTTGTTAAGTTCAGCGCGGTATCTTTATCACTTTCTGCTTCGTATTCAATTTTTACACTATTTTCATCGGTCAGCGTGTAAATCACATTAGCTTGAACATTACCTTCAAAACCTTGATCACCATCGGGAGACACAAGGGAAAAACGTGCAAAATTCTGACCGCACTCTTCGACTTTCCAACGGCGTTTATCAAAGCCTTCTTTACCACCATGTAATTGATGCTTGCCTTGATTAGCGACCAGATGGATTGTTCGCTCACCTAATTCAAATTGGGCGTTAGCGATACGATTTGCATAGCGTCCTACGCTTGCACCCAAATAAGCAGTTTGATGAGGATAATCCTCCACTTTGCAGCCGAGTAATACTTCTCGCAACTCACCATTCATAGGGACTTTACAAGAAAGCCAAGTGGCTCCCCAATCCATAAATTGCACGGTCATGCCATTCGAATTGGTGAGTTGAACAAGTTGATAAGGCTGTCCATCTGGTGCATTGAACGCCGTTTTTTCTAGCATAGACTCACTCCTTGTGAGGCTGTGCAAACGTAGAAATCTTCTTTTAAGCCCGTTTGTTTTTCATAATTATCAGCAATAATTTTACGCACTTCTTCAACTTTATCATGAGGAGCAAGGGCAACAATACAGCCACCGAAACCACCACCTGTCATTCTCGCGCCACCGGTTTTACCAATCACTAATTGAGCAAGTTCAACAAGATAATCGATTTGCGGCACGGTAATCTCGAAATCATCACGCATGGACTCGTGAGATTGCCCCATTAATTCGCCTAATTTTGTTAAATCGTTATGTTTTAAGGCTTCAACCGCATCAAGTACGCGTTGGTTTTCAGTCACCACATGGCGTGCACGTTTGGCAACTAACGGATTAAGTGCGGTCAATTCTGCTTCTCTTTTTTGGAATTCTTCTACTGACACATCACGTAACGCTTTCACGCCAAAGAACTCTGCGGCTTTTTCACATTGCCAACGGCGTGTATTGTATTCGCCTGTCACCAAATCATGCGGTACATTTGAGTTCACAATAATAACCGCGACATCTTTCGGCACAGGCGTTGGTTGTGTTTCTAAGCTACGGCAATCAATCATTAAGAGATGATCTTTTTGTCCTAAAGCGGAAATTAATTGATCCATGTTCCCGCAATTTGCACCTACAAATTTGTTTTCAGCTTTTTGACCAATTAAAGCAATCTCTGTATGTGTTAAAGGTAAATCACTGAGTTGTTGGCAGAATTTCCCTGTAGCCACTTCAAGAGCCGCGGAAGAGCTTAAACCAGAAGAATGTGGCACATTTCCGGAAATCACCAAATCAGCGCCTTGTTTAAATTGCGGGCAACGTTCTTGAATAAATTTCACGACACCACGCACGTAATTCGCCCATTTTTGCTCACTTTTAGGGAAATCTTCATCAAGAGAAAAGGTATCCTCAAGATCAAGATCTGCGGCATAAACATTCCAAATATGATCAGCACGTTTTGATCCCGCAATGGCTGTACCATAATTGATTGCACAAGGCATCACAAAACCATCATTGTAATCGGTATGTTCGCCAATAATATTTACACGGCCTGGCGCATACACAGTCAGTTCCGGTTGCTTGTTATATTTTTGCGTAAAAATGTGTTGGGATTTTTGGACTGGAGTCATATTATTTTCCTTTATCTTTCACACTCCCTCTTAACTCAAGAGGGAAAGGATTTCTTAACGTTCTTTATAATGTACTTCGCTTAACGCACGTAATCTTTCTGCTGCTTGTTCAGCGGTGAGGTCACGTTGGCTTTCACCTAGCATTTCATAGCCCACCATAAATTTGCGAACCGTAGCAGAACGCAACAACGGTGGATAAAAATGCGCATGAAGCTGCCAATGTTCGTTATCTTCACCATTAAATGGTGCAGCATGGAAGCCCATCGAATAAGGGAAAGACGTTTCAAATAAGTTATCGTATTTCGTTGCCAATTTTTTCAATATCACGGCAAGATCTTTAGCTTGAGCCTCCGTTAATTCTGTTAAGCGTTTGACATGCACTTTAGGCAACAACAAGGTCTCAAATGGCCATACCGCCCAATAAGGCACCACGGCAACCCAATGCTCGGTTTCCACTACAATACGTTCTTTTTTCTCTAATTCTTTTTGAACGTAATCCACTAAAAGCACTGAACCGTGTTTTTCATAATAATGTCGTTGAGCAACATC
>CABSZQ010000271.1 GCA_902482195.1 uncultured Haemophilus sp. | reverse complement strand
GCAATAATCAATACTACAGCTAAAGCAATAAGTGAAAAACTTAATACCACTTTTAATACACCTGTAACCACGCGAGGCAGTTTTTCGAGTTCTTGAGATTCTTCCATAAAGTTCCTTTTTTGTTTTTAAATGAAGAAAGGCGCGTATTTTAAAGGAATGTGATTTCACGGTAAATAACCAAATTTAATCAAATAAAAAAGGCAGAGATCTCTGCCTTTTCTTTTTATATAAATAAACAATTACTCATCCAGGAAACTTCTTAATGTCTCAGAACGGCTAGGATGACGTAATTTACGCAACGCTTTCGCTTCAATCTGACGAATACGCTCACGAGTTACATCAAATTGTTTACCCACTTCTTCGAGTGTATGGTCAGTATTCATATCAATACCAAAACGCATACGTAATACTTTTGCTTCACGGGGTGTTAAACCTTCTAACACTTCATGAGTCGCTACTTTTAAACTTTGTGCGGTTGCTGAATCCAATGGCAATTCAAGGGTTGAATCCTCAATGAAGTCACCTAAATGTGAATCATCGTCATCACCGATTGGCGTTTCCATTGAAATTGGCTCTTTCGCAATTTTAAGCACTTTACGAATTTTATCTTCTGGCATTCCCATGCGTTCAGCAAGCTCTTCTGGCGTCGCTTCACGTCCCATTTCTTGTAACATTTGACGAGAAATACGATTTAATTTGTTAATCGTTTCAATCATATGAACAGGAATACGGATTGTACGCGCTTGGTCCGCAATCGAACGAGTAATGGCCTGACGAATCCACCAGGTTGCATAAGTGGAGAATTTATAACCACGGCGGTATTCAAATTTATCTACCGCTTTCATCAAACCGATATTCCCTTCTTGAATTAAATCCAAAAATTGTAAACCTCGGTTAGTATATTTTTTCGCAATAGAAATGACCAAACGTAAGTTGGCTTCAACCATTTCTTTTTTCGCACGGCGAGCTTTTTGTTCACCACGAGACACCGCATCGCAAATCTCACGCATTTGTTGGATGGTAAGATTAGTTTGCTGTTCAATATTCGCTAAGTTATCTAAAGATAAACGAATACGCTCTTCATATTTTGGTAAACGTTTTGCCCAAGCTTTCGTTGATTTTAATGCTTTTGCTACCCATGCATCACTGCTACCATTAGCAATAATCAGTGCCTCAAATTCATCTTTTGGCATACCCGCAATATCAACCAATACTTTTTGTAGTTGACGCTCTTCTGAACGTACACGTTTCATCATATTCTTCATTGATAAAACAAGTACATCGAATTGTTTAGGCACTAAACGGAATTGTTTAAAAATATCTGCGAGTAGAGCAATTTGATCTTTTGCGCGTTTACCACTGCGTCCGTGTTTGGCAATAGTTGCTAATGTTTTAGTGTGTTGCTCTCTTAATGCCGAAAATCTTTCACGCGCTACTTCAGGATCGATGCTATTATCAGAATCGCTGTCATCAGAACTTGAGCTGCTATCGCTTTCATCTTCCTCATCGCTCTCATCATCAACTTCTGCAGCGACTTCAACACTTTCCTCTTCGTTAGCAAAATTCTCATCAATATTTGCTGCTTCCTCTGCGGCAATATTTGGATCCACAAATCCGGTAATTAAATCAGCTAAACGATAATTACCCGCTTCTACTTGATCATAATTATCTAATAATTCAGTTAACGCTTCTGGGTACGCCGCAATAGCGGTTTGAACTTCGTCAATTCCTTCTTCAATACGTTTTGCAATGCTGATTTCATCTTCACGGGTAAGAAGATCAACGGTACCCATTTCACGCATATACATACGCACAGGATCGGTTGTACGACCGATTTCAGATTCCACATTGGATAAAATCTGCGTTGCTTCTTCCACTGCATCTTCATCCGGAATCGTGTCATTCAACATCATTTCGTCACTTTCCGGTGCTTCATCAAGAACCGGAATACCCGCATCATGCTGTAAAGTTTGCAACAACTTATCGTAATACTCTGGGTCAATCAAATCTTCTGGAAGCAAGTCATTAATCTCCGCATAGGTTAAATAACCTTGCGTACGACCCAATTCCATAAGCTGTTCAATTTGTTCTGAATATTGCTCTGCGGTAGATTGTTGATTTTGTTCCATTTTTATTCCCGTTTTGCGTTATTTTTGGAAGATAAAAGCCCTTGTTTTGAACAGGAGATTTTACCATTGTTATGACGGATTAACTAACTGTTTTTTCTGCTCTTCTTTTCCCTTGAGCAAATTCACTAAAATTGCTCGTTCTTGATCAGTTAAGCCTTCCGCCCTTTCTTTGGCGATAAGCATCTCAATATCACGTTCAATCGCTTGAATATTCAATCGACGATAGTTTTGAGAGAATGCATTAATGATTTCTAAGTCGTCTAATAGATGATCCCAAGACGCCAATATTTCAAGGGGCTTGCTGAATTCTGTATCGCGAAAATATTCTAAGATTTGTCCTGTTGTAATGCCCTCTCGCTCACGGCAAAGTGCGGTCAATTTTTCGAGTAATTCGTAACCCGCTTCATGCTTTAAGGCTTGCAACCCCACATCCGAAATACGATTCACCAATTGTGAATTCTGTAATAACAGCGAAATCACCACACGCATTGGCGTTTTCTTAATGGTTTTTGGTGGCGTTTTAGGTTTGGGTTCAGACTTATCTATTTGATTTGGAATTAAGCTTTCAAGCTG
>CABSZQ010000270.1 GCA_902482195.1 uncultured Haemophilus sp. | reverse complement strand
CTGCTTTACTGACAAAAGTGTTTAAATCAATCCAACGTGTGCCATTAGTTGGGTTTTCTGGATTGATGTTGGCGGTGACAGAAGATTTAGGTTTAGCCGAAGGGACACAAAAACAATATTTTGATATTCGCGCTTTACTGACTTATAGCGCCGTATGTGGTATCGGTTTAGATACGGTTCCAGTGGCGGGAAATGTTAAGGCAGAAAGTATAGCGGCTATTATGCGCGACACAGGAACGATGGCATTTCGCTTAAATAAACCATTAACTGTGCGTTTATTTCCAATTCCAAATAAGGTTGCAGGTGAAATATCAGAATTTGAGAGTGATGATTTATGTAACTGCCGCCTTTTACATATTCCTGATTAAACGAAAATTTCCCTATTTTGTTGTGATCAATGTTATCCCTACTGTCAATAAAAGGAGTATCTCATGAGAAAATTAATATTGGGTAGCCTTGTCGCTGCATTATTAACAGGTTGCTCGGGGGCTTCAAATGTCTCACAAAGTGCAACATTAGATGGCGAGTGGATTTGTCATACTATCCCGACACAAGATAAACAAACTTACGATCGCTTAGATCACTTTGTCTTAAAGCCAGATGGAACAGGCGCCTTGCGAGGCATTTCCTACATTGAATTGGATAAAGAGACGACCATTCGTTATTTAACAAAAGGTAAGGTGAAATGGCAGAGCCAAAATAATGTCTTGAGTTTTGATTTTGTTAATCGCGCGATGGTGCCTGCGCACAGTAGCAATGTGGCGAAAGCCATCAAGCAAGATAAGAAATTACAAAAACAAGAAAAAGAGCAATTAGCTACGTTTTATAGCAAATCAGGCGATCACGTGAATATGCCAATTGAGCTTAAACAGAATGGCAATCAACTTATTTTAGATAAGGATTTTGCGACTTGCCGACGAGTCACCGAGAATGACAAAGATATTCAGTTATTGAATAAATGGTTTGTGACGAAATAGATACAATTATTTTAAGCTTGATAAAAAACAAGTCTGATTTTAACCGCACTTTATTTTTGATAGTGCGGAAATCAACTTAATAAAAGGAGTATTACTATGAGAAAATTAGTATTAGGTAGTCTTATCGCTGTATTGCTATCGGGATGTGCAACGGCGAATCAGCAAACTGAACAGGAAAAAGCCTTAGTCGGCGATTGGATTTGTCATGTAAAACCTGCCGCCAAATCCCCTTTACCTGTTGAACATTTTGATTACGTCACTTATCGAGCAGATCAAACTGTGCTTCTACGTGGCATTTCACAGATTGATACAAAAGAAGGCTGGATGCGTTATTTATTGCAAGCGAAAGCTAAATGGCAGGCGAGTGATGGTAAGCTAAGTTATGACTTTACGGATCGTCTATTTAAAACCGCCCATTCACCACAAGTTGCGAAAATTATTGAACAATCTCCAGAATTTAAAGACTATGAGAAGGAATTTGTTTCACCTTGTGATCGTTGTGGTGATCATTTGGATATGAAGATTAAAATGAAAAGTCCAACAAGGATGACAAATTTTAATACTTATACGAAAGAAACCAGCCAATGTCGCAAACTCGGTGCAGGTGAGAAAACGAAAGAAGTTAAATTAATTGAAAAATTAGTGAAAGAAAAAGGCTCGATTTAGATAAATGAATGTTTTTCATTGTAATAATGAAAAATATGGTCGAAATTTTTGATTAAGTTTTTGCCTAGAAACAGGTAAACTATACATAAATAATGCAAACAACGAGGAAAACACAATGTTTAAAAAAAGTATGAACATCGCTGATTACGATCCGGTTCTATGGCAAGCCATTCAGGGCGAAAATCGTCGTCAAGAAGAGCATATCGAGCTTATTGCATCTGAAAACTATGCGAGCCCACGCGTAATGGAAGCGCAAGGTTCACAGTTTACTAACAAGTATGCCGAAGGCTATCCTGGTAAACGTTACTACGGCGGTTGTGAGTACGCAGACATTGTAGAACAGTTAGCAATTGATCGTGCTAAAGAGTTGTTTGGTGCGGATTATGTAAACGTACAACCACACTCAGGTTCGCAAGCCAATGCGGCGGTATATGGTGCATTAATCAATGCTGGCGATACGATTTTAGGGATGGATTTAGCACACGGTGGTCACTTAACCCATGGGGCGAAAGTGAGCTTCTCGGGTAAAATTTACAATTCTGTACTTTATGGTATTACTGCTGATGGTTTAATCGACTATGAAGATGTGCGTCAAAAAGCATTAGAACATAAACCAAAAATGATCGTGGCAGGTTTCTCCGCTTATTCTCAAGTAGTAGATTGGAAAAAAATGCGCGAAATCGCGGATGAAGTTGGCGCGTATTTATTCGTTGATATGGCTCACGTTGCGGGCTTAATCGCAGCGGGTTTATATCCAAACCCATTACCATACGCACACGTTGTGACAACGACTACCCATAAAACCTTAGGTGGTCCACGTGGTGGTTTAATCCTTTCTTCTTGTGGTGATGAAGAGCTTTATAAACGCTTGCAATCTTCAGTTTTCCCTGCAAACCAAGGTGGTCCATTAGTTCACATTATTGCGGCGAAAGCAGTATGTTTCAAAGAAGCATTAGAACCAGCTTATAAAGAATATCAAGCAAACGTGATTAAAAATGCGAAAGCGATGGTGGAAGTGTTTAAACAACGCGGTTATGACGTGGTTTCAAACGGCACAGAAAACCACTTGTTCTTAGTC
>CABSZQ010000269.1 GCA_902482195.1 uncultured Haemophilus sp. | reverse complement strand
CTGCACGTCCTTCTATGGGTAAAACCACGTTTGCGATGAACCTTTGTGAAAATGCCGCCATGGCAAGTGATAAGCCAGTGTTGGTATTCAGTTTAGAGATGCCGGCTGAACAAATTATGATGCGTATGATTGCCTCTCTAGCTCGCGTGGACCAAACCAAAATTCGTACTGGCCAAAACTTGGATGAAACGGAATGGAGTAAAATTGCCAGCGTGTTTGGAATGTTTAAGCAAAAAAACAATCTTTATATTGATGATTCATCTGGCTTAACCCCAACAGAATTGCGCGCGCGCGCGCGTCGTGTGTATCGCGAAAATGGGGGCTTGAGCATGATTATGGTGGACTACCTTCAATTAATGCGCGCACCTGCATTTTCAGATAACCGTACCTTAGAAATTGCGGAGATTTCCCGTTCGTTAAAAGCATTAGCGAAAGAATTAGAAGTCCCAGTTATTGCACTGTCTCAGCTTAACCGTACGCTAGAACAACGTGCAGATAAACGTCCGGTAAACTCAGACTTACGTGAATCAGGCTCTATTGAGCAGGATGCTGACTTGATCATGTTTATTTATCGTGACGAAGTGTATAACGATAATTCTGAAGATAAAGGGGTTGCTGAAATCATTATTGGTAAACAACGTAACGGTCCGATTGGTCGTGTACGTTTAGCATTTAACGGTCAATTCTCACGCTTTGATAACCTTGCCGAACAGCGTGAATACAGAGATGATTATTAGGCAAGAGATAACGGATTAGAAAAATGAACGTAAAACCGGCAACAGCGAAAATCAGTTCGCTTGCCTTAAAACATAATTTACAAGTTATTAAAGAAAAAGCGCCCCACAGTAAAATTATTGCTGTGGTGAAAGCAAACGCATATGGTCACGGCGTGGTATTTGTCTCATCAGCTTTAGAAAGCATGGTGGACTGCTTTGCCGTGGCACGTTTAGAAGAAGCACTATCTTTACGCTCCAACGGTATTATTAAACCGATCTTATTGCTAGAAGGCTTTTTTGATGAAAAAGATCTGCCTATTATTGCAGTAAATAACATTGAGACGGTGGTACATAACCGAGAACAGCTTGAAGCATTAAAACGAGCCGTAGTACCAAGTCCAATTAAAGTTTGGTTAAAAATTGATACGGGTATGCATCGTTTAGGTGTATCACTTGATGAAGTGGATTATTTTTATCAAGAGCTGAAAAAACTCCCTCAAATTCAACCTCACTTAGGTTTTGTGAGTCATTTTAGCCGTGCTGATGAACTAGATTCAGATTACACTCAAGTTCAGCTTGATCGTTTCCTTCAAGCCACAAAAAATAAAGAGGGAGAGCGAACCATTGCCGCATCGGGCGGGATTCTATTTTGGCCAGAGGCACATTTAGATTGTATTCGACCAGGGATTATTATGTATGGTATTTCACCAACAGATACTGTCGGTGCTGAATTTGGTTTAACTCCCGTGATGAATTTAACGTCATCTTTGCTTTCTGTACGTGAGCATAAAAAAGGGGAGCCTGTTGGCTATGGCGGTATTTGGACGAGTCCGAAAGATACCAAAATTGGTATTGTCGCTATTGGATACGGTGATGGATATCCGCGTGATGTGCCAGAAGGTACGCCAGTTTATCTAAATGGTCGTATTGTTCCTATTGTCGGTCGTGTCTCAATGGATATGCTGACGGTAGATTTAGGCGCAGATAGCCAAGATAAAGTCGGTGATGAAGTGATTTTATGGGGTAAGGAATTACCAATTGAAACGGTAGCTAAATACAGTGGTATTTTAAGCTATGAATTGATTACAAAATTAACCCCGCGTGTTATAACAGAATATGTCGATTAATTGTTTTTGCAAGAAAGCAAAAATGTAAAGAATTCAATTTTTAAAAGGAAATATTCATGAAAAACATCAATCCAACCAATACACAAGCGTGGAAAGTGCTTGAGGCTCACCAATCTCAACTGGCTCATACCACGATTGCTGATTTGTTTAAGCAAGAAGAAAATCGTTTTAATGATTATTCTTTAACTTTTGAAAATCAAATCTTAGTAGATTTTTCAAAAAATAAAATTAATCAAGAAACCCTCAAATTGCTTCGTCAATTAGCTAAAGAATCTGCATTAGATGAAGCAATTAATGCTATGTTTACAGGTGAGAAAATTAATCGTACAGAAAATCGAGCAGTATTACATACCGCACTTCGTAACCGTTCAAATACACCTGTATATGTAGATGGCAAAGATGTGATGCCGGAAGTGAATGCGGTACTAGCGAAAATGAGCGCATTCTGCGATCGTGTGATTTCAGGAGAATGGAAAGGTTATACCGGAAAAGCAATTACTGATGTGGTGAATATCGGTATCGGTGGCTCAGACTTAGGTCCTTACATGGTGACTGAAGCGCTTCGTCCTTATAAAAACCACTTGAATATGCACTTCGTTTCAAACGTAGATGGTACACATATCGCTGAAACGTTGAAAAAAGTCAATCCTGAAACGACACTTTTCTTAGTGGCGTCTAAAACCTTTACCACACAAGAAACCATGACCAATGCGAATTCTGCACGTGATTGGTTATTAGCGGCAGCAAAAGATAATAGCGCGGTGGCAAAACACTTCGCAGCGCTTTCGACCAATGGTAAAGCGGTAGCGGAATTTGGTATTGATACTAACAATATGTTTGAGTTCTGGGATTGGGTTGGTGGCCGTTATTCTTTATGGTCTGCAATCGGTC
>CABSZQ010000268.1 GCA_902482195.1 uncultured Haemophilus sp. | reverse complement strand
ACTCTATCTTGTGCATCGTTATTTTTCATAACACTATATCTTGTGTTTTTTTAAATCATCTCTCTAGCAGGTTTATCTTCCATGAACAAAGGATTAATGGTTACAAAGCGCGATGGTACGCTTGAACAAATCAATTTAGACAAAATTCACCGTGTGATTACTTGGGCGGCTGAAGGCTTGGAAAACGTGTCTGTTTCTCAAGTTGAATTGCGTTCTCATATTCAATTCTATGAAGGTATTCGTACCTCCGATATTCATGAGACCATTATTAAAGCAGCAGCAGATCTAATCAGCAAAGATACCCCGGATTATCAATATCTTGCTGCACGTCTTGCAGTTTTCCATTTACGCAAAAAAGCGTATGGCCATTTTGATCCGCCTCGTTTATACGATCATGTGAAAAAATTAGTGCGTATGGGCAAATATGATCCTGCACTTTTAGCCGACTATACTCGTGAAGAATGGGATGAAATGGATGGGTTTATTGATCACTGGCGTGATATGACCTTTTCTTATGCGGCAGTAAAACAATTAGAAGGGAAATACTTAGTTCAAAACCGTGTAACCGGTGAGATCTATGAATCTGCGCAATTCCTTTATTTATTAGTTGCAGCGAGCTTATTCTCAAAATATCCACAAGAAACCCGTTTGGATTACATTCGTCGTTTCTACGATGCGACCTCAACCTTTAAGATTTCTTTACCTACGCCTATCATGGCGGGGGTTCGTACGCCTACGCGTCAATTCAGCTCTTGTGTATTGATTGAATGTGGTGATAGCTTAGACTCTATCAACGCTACCTCTGCAGCAATCGTGAAATACGTTTCACAACGTGCAGGTATCGGGGTAAATGCAGGTGCAATTCGTGCGTTAGGTAGCCCAATTCGTGGTGGTGAAGCATTCCACACTGGCTGTATTCCATTCTATAAACACTTCCAAAGTGCCGTCAAATCTTGTTCACAAGGTGGCGTACGTGGTGGTGCGGCGACAGTTTACTACCCGATTTGGCATTTAGAAGTTGAAAGCTTATTAGTATTGAAAAATAACCGTGGTGTGGAAGATAACCGTGTTCGTCACATGGACTACGGCGTACAGTTAAACAAATTAATGTATCAACGCTTAATTAAAGGCGCAGATATTACTTTATTTAGCCCTTCAGATGTACCAGGACTTTATGAAGCCTTCTTTGCAGATCAAGATAAATTTGAAGAACTTTACGTAAAATACGAACAGGATCCAAATATCCGTAAACGTGCTGTAAAAGCCGTTGAGTTATTCTCTTTATTAATGCAAGAACGTGCATCAACCGGTCGTATTTATATCCAAAACGTGGATCACTGTAATACTCACTCACCGTTTGATCCGCTTGTTGCGCCAGTGCGTCAATCTAACTTATGTTTAGAAATTGCATTGCCAACTAAACCATTACAACATTTCCATGATGAAAATGGTGAAATTGCCCTTTGTACACTTTCTGCATTTAACTTGGGTAAATTAGATGATTTAGATGAGTTAGATAACTTGGCAGATCTTGCAGTACGTGCATTAGATGCATTACTTGATTACCAAGACTACCCTGTTCCAGCGGCAAAACGCTCTTCATTAGGTCGTCGTTCACTGGGTATCGGTGTCATTAACTATGCGTATTATTTAGCGAAAAATGGCGTACGTTATTCTGATGGTTCAGCTAACGATTTAACTCACCGCACATTTGAAGCGATTCAATACTATCTATTGAAAGCCTCCATGAACTTAGCAAAAGAATTAGGTGCATGCGAATACTTCAATGAAACCAATTACGCGAAAGGTATTTTACCAATCGATACCTATAAGAAAGATATCGATAGCTTAACGCAAGAACCATTACATTATGATTGGGAAACATTGCGTCAAGAAATTAAAGAGTTCGGTTTACGTAACTCAACCTTGACCGCATTAATGCCGTCAGAAACTTCTTCACAGATTTCTAATGCAACAAATGGTATCGAACCTCCACGTGGTCATGTGAGTATTAAGGCATCAAAAGATGGTATCTTAAAACAAGTCGTACCAGATTATGAAAACTTAAGCGACAACTACGAATTACTTTGGGATATTCCAAGCAATGATGGTTACTTACACTTAGTCGGCATTATGCAAAAATTCGTGGATCAAGCGATCTCTGCAAACACCAACTACGATCCGAAACGTTTTGAAGACGGTAAAGTGCCAATGAAAGTCTTGTTAAAAGATCTTTTAACCGCTTACAAATACGGCTTAAAAACCCTCTACTATCAAAACACCCGTGATGGTGCTGAAGACAGCCAAGAAGATTTAGATGACGGCTGTGCAGGCGGCGCTTGTAAGATTTAATCAACTAGGAGAATGTTATGAAAGTTTTTCTAAGTTGGTCAGGAGAGCGTAGTAAAGCTGTTGCAGAACTATTAAATGATTGGCTGTGCTGTGTAATACAGGCCGCTAGACCTTGGGTGTCAACCAGAGATTTAGATAGAGGCTCTCTTTGGTTTGGAGAGATAAATGAGCAACTTAAAGATACTAGCATAGGCATCATATGTTTGACTCAAGAAAATAGAGTTCGACCATGGATTCTTTTTGAAGCTGGAGCTTTAGCAAAAGGACTGTCTACCTCTCGAGTATGCACTCTACTCATAGATCTCCAACCTAAAGATGTCCAAGATCCATTAGCTCAATTTAATCATACATTTCCAACTAATAAGGAAAGTATGTTTAATTT
>CABSZQ010000267.1 GCA_902482195.1 uncultured Haemophilus sp. | reverse complement strand
AACGGTTTGACCTAATACAATGATTATTAGGGCGATACCCGCTAATGCCGCAGAATAAACGGTTTCACCGTCTTCATTTAGGGTATAAATTGCTACCCCGATGGTTCGTGTAGAAGGACCATATAACATAACAGAAACGGTCAATTCACGTAGTGCTGGAAGGAAAATCAGGAAGAAAGCAGCAATCATCCCTGGTCTTACGAGTGGGATAACAATATCTTTTAAGGATTGCCACATACTTGCTCCACATGCTCGAGAAGCTTCAACTAATGAATCATGTACTTGCTCAAGTGCTGCAGAGTTGGCTTTGAGTGAGAAAGCCATATAACGTGCAATGTAAGCAATTAAAATAATCCAAACTGTGTTGTAGAGATTGATGCCAAATTTACCACTCCAGGCAAGGATCACCCCAAGAGCAATTACGGAGCCAGGTACGGAGAATGGCAACATACCTAAGAACTCAAGAATGCCTTTTCCGCGAACACGCATTTTAACGATAACATAAGAAATCATTACCCCTGCGAACATGGTAATCAGTGCTGCAGCAAGACCGAGAGTCACACTATTTCGAATTGCATCTTTTGTTAACTGCCATTCAAATAAGATGAATTTATAGTTATCTAATGTGAGATTTTCCCATGTAATTGGTAATCCATAGGTTTTTAATCCACCAACAAGGAAAATCGTGACTGTAGGCAATACGATTGTAAAGGCGATGTAGAGTAAGCAAATAACAAGCAACGGTTTTCTCAAACCACGAAGTTTTACTTCAATAGGTCTAAAGCTTTTACCTGCAATAATTTGGAAGCGACCTTTATTTAAGATTTTGTTTTGTAACCAAATAATCAGTGCTGCAGTGAATACTAAAACAGTTGCAAGCACAGTACCGGTACGAATGGCCTCAAAACTACCCGCACTTTGGTGAATACGCTCATAAATGAGGGTTGGAATGTTGAAAATACCATTTTCTACGCCCAGTACGGCAACTGTACCAAAGTGAGCCATGGAATAGAGCATAATGAGTAATGCACCAGAAAGGATACTTGGCATGACGAGTGGAATAGTAATTTTACGTGTAATGGTAAAGAGGCTTGCGCCTGAGATTCTCGCTGATTCTTCTAATGTAGGGTCCATGCGCTCTAATGCACCACAGACTTGGATAAAGACGAATGGGAAAAGATACATCGTTTCTACAGCCATAATACCGGCATAGCTATAGATATTAAAAATAGGCCCATCAAATCCTAAATCCATGAAGAATTGGTTAATGTAACCAGAACGTGGTGAAAGTAACATTTTCCAAGCTAATGCCCCAATGAAAGAAGGAAGCATAAAAGGTACAAGGAACATCACTTTCATAAAACCTTTATAAGGTAGATCTGTTCGAGTCACTAACCAAGCAAAAAATGTACCAATGATCGTACTCATCACAGTTACGCCAGATGCGATGAAAAGTGAATTAAGTAATGCTTCATAGGTTTCTTCTTGCTTAAGAATATTCACCACGTCGGTGATATTAAATTGTCCATCAACCCAAAAAGAATTGAGGAAAATAAGTAAAACAGGAACCGCAACAACGATAACTAAGATACCGATGGATAAGGCTAGAATAACGTTAGCAATATTGAATGGATGATTATTTTGAATAGTTGTAGCCATAATAAACCCCTCTAGATTTCTTTAGCAGAATCAAACCAAAGCAAATCATGAAAACTGATAAAGCAATTTTCACCTTCATTGAACATTAAATTATTACGTAATGCTTTATTAGTTGGGATTTCTGTTCGTAGTGTTACACCATCAATCTCGACCATATAATCCATTACTGCACCAAGAAAGCTGGCTCTTGATATTTTTCCTAGTAAACCTTCATTGTCTTTGCTTAGTATGATATCGGAAGGTCGACATCCTAATTTCCCTGAGTTAGGTGGCAAGTTTTTCCAGTTTAAAATTTGATTACCTTCTCCAATATAGTGATGATTATTTTCGTATCGGACTGGAATGAAATTGGCGAGTCCCATAAATTTAAATACCATCTCATTTTCTGAGCGCTCATAAATGTCCCATGGTGTTCCAACTTGTTGGATATCACCATGTTCATTCATAATGGCCAAACGATCTGATATTGCGAGGGCAATTTCTTGGTCATGTGTTACGTAAAGAATAGTAATACCGAGTTTTTTCTGTAATTCTTTAATTTCAAAACGCATTTCTTCTCGAAGATTGGCATCTAAATTATTGAGAGGTTCGTCTAAGAGCATTAAAGACGGTTTAGCAACTAATGCCCTTGCGAGAGCAACACGCTGTTGTTGTCCTCCTGATAATTGAGAAGGTAAACGTTCTTCTAAACCAGTTAAATTAACTAATTCGACCACTTCCATCACTTGTTTATGGAGAGCTTGTTTTTCAATATTCTTTAATTTAAGAGGGTAGGCGATATTGTCAAAGACAGTCATATGCGGCCAAACAGCATAATCTTGGAAGACCACACCTAGACCACGTTGATCTGGCGGAATATCCGTGTTTGTAGCGGGATCGGCAACAACCACATCATCAATTAAAATACGGCCACTATCTGGCACATCAAATCCTGCAAGCAGGCGTAATAAGACAGTTTTCCCACAGCCGGATGGGCCAAGAAGCGTAAAACATTCTCCATCTTGTACAACTAAGGACAGATTTTTTAACACTTCATTTGAACCGAATTTTTTGGATACATTTTCAAATGTAATTGTTGCCATAATCACTACTCCTTACTG
>CABSZQ010000266.1 GCA_902482195.1 uncultured Haemophilus sp. | reverse complement strand
CACATGTTTTTGTCACTTCTGGTTACGGCTTTTGGGGCATCCCAATGCGCTTAGGATCTCAATCAGAGGTAGTGATTATTGATGTGAAAGGAAAATAAAAAAGAGCGGTCAAAAATGACCGCTCTTTTATTATCAATTAGCTCTTAAGAACACACTACTTTCACCGCTAAGCCACCTTTCGATGTTTCGCGATATTTGGCATTCATGTCTTTACCTGTTTCATACATGGTTTCGATCACTTTATCCAAGGTTACGCGAGGATTCGTGGTTCGGCGTAATGCCATACGGCTAGCGTTAATCGCTTTCACTGAAGCAATTGCGTTACGTTCAATACAAGGCACCTGTACTTGTCCACCGACAGGATCGCAAGTTAATCCCAGATTGTGTTCCATCGCAATTTCAGCTGCAATACACACTTGCACTGGCGTACCGCCTAGGATTTCAGTTAAACCCGCTGCTGCCATTGAACATGCCACACCCACTTCACCTTGGCAGCCGACTTCAGCACCAGAAATAGACGCATTCATCTTATAAAGTGAACCAATCATACCTGCAGCCAATAAGTAGCGCTCAATCACATCCTGTGTTAAAGGTCCTACAAATTTTTCATAATAAGAAAGCACGGCTGGTACGATACCACAAGCACCGTTCGTTGGTGCGGTCACGACGCGTCCACCGGCAGCATTCTCTTCGTTTACCGCGAGGGCAAACATATTCACCCAGTCGATTACGTGCATTGGATCATTTGCAAGACGATTACTATTGGCGTGCAAGAGACGATAAAGTGACGGTGCACGACGTACTACTTTTAATGGTCCTGGTAACACACCTTCTGTATTGACACCATGCTCAATACAATCTTTCATGGTTTTCCAGACATTATGTAAATGTGCCTCAACCTCTTTTTTATCACGCAATGCTAACTCGTTTCTCATCATCACCGTAGAAAGCATTAAGCCATTTTCCTGACAATGTTTCAAAATATCTTCAGCATGTTGATAAGGATACGGCACAGTCACCGGATTTTCTTCCTCTTGACCAAAATGCGCTTCATCTACAATAAATCCACCACCGATAGAATAATAAGTTTGGCGGTAAAGCATGTTACGATCAGCATCTAATGCAGTAATGGTCATACCGTTTTCATGCAATGATAAAAAGGAATTATGGAATACCATATTGGCATCCCAATCGAAATTAACCGTTTTTTTGCCCTGTGCAATCGACAGTTTTTTAGTTTGTTTAACCTGTTCGATAAAAGTTGGGATTAAATCAATATCCACATTATGCGGTAGATAACCGGCTAATCCCATAATGATCGCAATATCTGTATTATGACCATGCCCCGTCATTGAGAGAGAGCCATACACATCTACATGCAAGGTCGCGACCGCATCAAATTTACCTTGCTCGATTAAATCGTCAATAAACTGCTTGCCTGCTTTCATTGGGCCGACAGTATGGGAGCTGGATGGCCCAACCCCCACTTTAAACATATCAAATACACTAATCATATTATTTCAATCCTAAGCTAAACTAAAAAGCCGCTTATAATAATCCATATACAACCGCGGAGATAGCAATTAATCCCATAACTGTAACAAATACATTGCTAAAACGACCTTGATAGCGTTTCATTGCTGGAACATTGCGAACCGCATACATAGGCATAATGAAAAGGATCATCGCAATGATTGGGCCGCCAAGGGATTCAATTAAACCTAAAATACTTGGGTTAATAATCGCTACGCCCCATAAAGTGAGTAAAAAGAAAACTGCAGTACCGTAATTTAATTTTTTACGATTCACGCTTTCACCTTTCATTTTGAGGTATAAACCTTCTAAACCTTCACGTGCTCCTAAATAATGGCCAAAGAATGAGCTTGTAATCGCGAAGAAAGCCACTAATGGTGCAAAATAAGAAATGTATGGGTTATCAAATTTGTTAGCAAGATAAGACAAGATACTGATATTTTGTGCTTTTGCTTCTAATAACTCTGCTGGTGTTAAAGTTAATACACAACTAAACACAAAGAACATCACGAAGAAAAGTAATACAGTTGAAGTGCCTTTTTCTGTACGACCAATGTGATATTCCGTTGTATTAAAATCTTTATATTCACGTTGTTGAGAAAGCGTGAAAGAAGAAATTGCCGGAGAATGGTTAAAAGAGAAAACCAAGACTGGGATAGTTAACCACAATGTCGTGATAAAGCCACCAGCAGTCGGGAGTTCATAAAGCATTGAGGCATTCCATTGCGGAATGAGATAAATCGATAATGCAAAAAGAATCAACACCAATGGATAAACCAGTAATTCGGTGATTTTCAACATCACTTTTTCACTGAACAACATGACTGAAATCAATATTGCAATCAATACAAAAGAAAGAATCACACGGTTTGGTGAAGCCATGCCTAATTGGTTGACAATAAAAGAATCAACCGTATTAGTGATCCCGTTTCCATAAATCAATAAAATTGGGAAGATCGCAAAGAAATATAATAATGTAATTAATTTCCCAGCGGTCGGGCCGAAATGTTCTTCGACTACTTCGGTAATATCACTGCCTGGTTTAGAAGAAGACAACACGAAATAAGCCAAGCCACGATGCGCAAAATATGTCATCGGTCCGACTAAAATCGCCATCACAACCAATGGCCAGAAACCGCCCATCCCTGCATTGATTGGTAAAAATAATACCCCTGCGCCCACCGCAGTACCAAATAAATTTAATACCCAAGCTGTATCAAATTTAT
>CABSZQ010000265.1 GCA_902482195.1 uncultured Haemophilus sp. | reverse complement strand
ATTTCTATCTACTAAATGACAGATTAAAATACTTTAATGAATTATTTTTATCAAAGGAAAAAATAGCAAATACAATTATAAACCATACAGAACGATTACAATGGCAAATAAGAAGAATATATAGAGCAAGAAATTTAATTGTTCACACAGGAAATACTCCATCATACACAGCTACATTAATAGAACATATTCACAGCTATCTAGATATAATATTAGAAACACTTATTCAATTATCATCTAAAAACAAAATAAATTCTGTAGGACAAGGATTCCAATACATAGAATTAATGTATAATGATTACCTAAATTTCATTGGAATAATAAAAAATGAAAAAGAAAGAAAGCTAGAATTTAAAGCTTCGGGAAATAGTAATTTAAACGACTCTGAAATTCATAAAATATTCAACTACCTTAATTGACATTTTTATATTTCTATAATGGCGCACGCTTACTAGCGTGCGCTTAACTTAAAAAACACAGCAAAAACTAACCACACTTTAATCTCTAAAAACTCCCCCATCCCTTGCACAATCGCCAATTTCCGCTATCATATTCCCTTTCTCATTCACTCTACTCTCGGAACTTTATCGATGAATAAATTTAAATTAGCATTACTGACGGCTGCATTCGTAGGGTTGTTTGCTTGTACCACAACACAACAACCAAAGAAAACCGTTAAAACACGATACCTTAAAAATAACATTAGCCAAGCGGAATTAAACAATCCGAAAGATTACAAACGTTATTACTATTCTTGTCGTAATTCAGAAACGGGTTCGAATTCTTATTTAACCACTTACTTCCCGCTTTCAAGAGAAAGCCGCATGAAAGATAACTTTGGTATTTATTTCCAATTAGACGGTGGAAAAGCCGTGCCGTTTGATCATGTGGAAAATCGCACCTTGAATGCACGTGGAAATCGCTTTGAAGTGATTTATCGCTCTTATGAGCCGATTGATGGAAGCCATGTGGATCTGATTGCGCGTGAGCATAATTCGGTGTATTACAAAAACAATCAAGGCATGAGAACAGCTTGGTTAAATTGTCGAGAAGGCTAATTCTCACTGAAAGTGCGGTCATTTTTAGACGCATTTTTCCAAACAAAAAAGCACGAGATTAAACTCGTGCTTTTTCTTTTTTATTTCGATTATGCTTTTGCTTGTGCGCGTTTCACGAAAATGACTGAAAGCGTGAATGCCACCACAAATGAAATCACCATACCGATACTGTACATTGCAAGGCTATCTGGTTTGATAGATGGAATACCTAAGAAACCTGCTGCGCCTAATGCAATGGCTTTTACATTAAAGAATGCGATAAAGGCACTTGCAAGACCTGAACCAATCATCGCCGCAAAGAAAGCCTGACGATAGCGTAAGTTCACCCCAAACATTGCCGGTTCAGTAATCCCTAATAATGCAGAAATACCAGATGGCACCGCTAAACCGCGTACTTTTGGATCTTTTAATGCCACTGCCACACCTAAACAGGCCGCACCTTGTGCGATGTTTGACATTGCGGCGATTGGGAAAATAAAGGTACCGCCTGTATTTGCCATTTCAGCCAATAATTGTGTTTCAACTGCAATGAAGGTTTGGTGCATACCCGTGATAACAATTGGTGCATAGAATGCCCCGAAGATCGCGCCGCCCACGAAACCTAAGGTGTCATATAACCAAGTTAAACCTGATGCAATTAATGAACCCGCTTCACGACCGATTGGACCAATTACAGTAAATGCTAAGAAACCCGCAATAAAGAGCGAGAATAATGGGGTAATCAGGTTATCTAAGTAAGAAGGCACAAATTTACGGAAGGTTTTTTCTAAGGTTGCTAATACCCAAGCAGAAACTAATGTTGGGATAACCGTGCCTTGATAGCCGACTTTTTCAATTTCAAGACCGAATACATTCCAGTATTGGATTTTGCCTTGAGCAAGGGTTAATGCGTAGTTCCAACCGTCTGCTAATGCAGGGTGAACTAATAACATCCCAAGTGCAGCCCCTAAGAACGGGTTACCACCGAATTTACGGGTTGCAGAGAAACCGAGTAATACCGGTAAGAACACAAACGGTGCATTCGCGATGGTATTAATGAAGTCCACCAAATCCGCAAGACCTGGATGCATATCAATCACGCTTAATTCATCAACGAAGAAACCTTTCGCTGTAAGCATGGAGTGAATACCCATTAACAAACCGCCTGCAACAATTGCCGGAATGATTGGCACGAAAATATCCGCTAAGCCTTTTACCAAACGTTGTAATAAGTTTTGATTTCCAGATGCTGCTTCTGCCACTTCGGCTTTGCTCACATCGCCAATACCAAGTAATTTGGTGAGTTCAGCATGGACTTTATTCACCGTACCTGAGCCAAAGATAATTTGATATTGACCAGCGACAGCAAACTGCCCTTTCACGCCTTCAATGTTATCAATACCTTCTTTGTCCACTTTGCTTTCATCGTTTAACACAATACGTAAACGCGTTGCGCAATGTGCTGCTGTGGCGATGTTTTCTTTGCCACCAAGTTTATCAATCACTTGTTGGGCGATTTGAGGGAAGTTCATTGTGCTCTCCTAATGGGTCTCTAAAGAAAAAGAAATTGACCGATTGTAACCAAAACAGGGGATAATAACTAGTTATTCAAGCAAATTTTAGGTGAAAAAAAACCGACTTGATTAAGTCGGTTTATAGTTGGTGCTCTGGGCGAGACTTGAACTCGCACGGCCTGCGGCCACTACCCCCTCAAGATAGCGTGTCT
>CABSZQ010000264.1 GCA_902482195.1 uncultured Haemophilus sp. | reverse complement strand
GATTTATTGGTTGATGCTTATCAACAGCAACAAAAGATTGTTATCGTTGGCGATTTTGATGCTGATGGGGCAACGAGTACGGCGCTTTCAGTGTTAGCTTTACGTATGCTTGGCTTTACTGATGTGGAATACCTTGTACCGAATCGTTTTGAGCAAGGCTATGGTTTGAGTGTACCCGTTGCTGAAATGGCAATGGAAAAAGACGTGCAGTTATTAATGACGGTGGATAACGGGGTATCGTCTTTTGAGGGCGTGGCATATTTAAAAGAGCAGGGTGTGAAGGTGTTGATTACCGATCATCACTTGCCACCAGAAATACTGCCGAATGCTGATGCCATTGTTAATCCAAATTTGCAACAATGTGATTTCCCTTCAAAATGTTTAGCCGGTGTAGGTGTAGCGTTTTATTTAATGCTCGCTTTACGAGCGAAATTTCGCGAGTTGGGCATTTTTACGGCTGAAACACAACCTAATTTTACTGAATTACTGGATTTAGTTGCGCTCGGCACGATTGCAGACGTTGTTCCCCTTGATCAAAATAACCGTATTTTAGCCCATCAAGGGTTGATGCGAATTCGTGCGAAACGTTGTCGACCAGGAATTATTGCTCTCGCTGAAGTGGCTAATCGAGAAGTCGAAAAACTTTGCTCGGCGGACTTGGGCTTTGCGATTGCACCCCGTTTAAATGCTGCGGGCCGATTAGATAATATGTCTGTTGGTGTAGAGTTATTACTTGCAGAAAGTATGCAAGAGGCAAGAGCACAAGCCTTGGATTTGGACAGCTTGAATCAGGCTAGAAAAGAAATTGAACAAGGCATGAAGGAGGCCTTAGAAATTTGCCGAAATCTCACCGCACTTTCTGATGAATTACCAATGGGGATAGCCTTATTCCAGCCAGATTGGCATCAAGGTGTATTAGGTATTGTGGCCTCTCGTATAAAAGATCAATACCATCGACCAGTCATTGCTTTTGCGCAAGATCAAGAAGGCATTTTAAAAGGTTCTGCGCGTTCAATTGAAGGCTTGCATATGCGCGATGTATTAGAGCGTATTCATTCCCAACATCCGGATATGATTTTAAAATTTGGCGGTCATGCCATGGCAGCAGGATTAAGCATTAAAGAAAGCTTTTTCCCTGATTTTCAAAAGATTTTTAATCAAACGGTGCAAGATTGGTTAAATGAAGATCAATTACAAGGTGTGATTTGGACGGATGGCGAACTTCAAGCAAATGAATTTAGTATTGAAACAGCAGAAGTGATAAAATCTGGCGGTCCTTGGGGACAAGCTTTTCCTGAGCCTGTTTTTGATGGTGAATTTAAAATTTTTGAGCAACGCGCGATCGGGCAAAATCAAAATCATTTAAAAATGCTCGTTGAGCCTAAAAATGGTGGTCCATTATTAGATGCCATTGCGTTTAATATCGATACTCGGTATTATCCCGATTTGTCGATTAAGCAGGCAAAATTTGCTTATAAGTTAGAAATTAATGAGTTTCGTGGAAATCGAAACCTCCAATTATTAGTCGATTATATTGAACCAATTGGTTAATTTATGAAAAAAGTTTGGCAGAATAAATTATTAAAAGGATCCTTTGCAATGATATTGCTGAGTGTGACGAATGTCGCATTCGGTGAAGTCAGTGCAAAGGATTTTTCTGCCAAAAATCCACCGCACTTACCACCAGCGAATGTGGCTCAGTTTGAAGATGGTCGAGATTATTTTTCATATCAAGAACCCATTGAACAAGCCAAAAGAAGTGATCGTAAAATTCCGATCCAGTTTTTCTTTGATTATGACTGCCGAGTTTGTTCTTCAGCCCAGGATATCTTGCAACTTTATAGCCAAATTCGACCTAACAAAGTCGCATTAGAAGAGCATCCAGTTGCCACAAATGAAGCTAAATTTTCAGCCACAATATTCTATACATTACAGCGTTTAAAAGTGGGTGAGTTATCAGATGTGCTGTTATTTGAAACCTCTGAAAAGGCACGCTATACCGAATTATCCACATTAGATAAGATGCGTGAATGGGTCGTCTCACAAGGGATTAGTAAAGCTGAATTTAATAAGCTTGTCCATTCCAAAGAAGTGAAAGAGGATGTGAGTAACGCCATTTATTTGACAGAAGAATATGGTGTTTTTACTTTCCCTTATGTGGTTGTGGGCGGAAAATATGTGCTCACCGCGAGTACGCTGTATAACGATGATTATGGCGTAGCAGTATTAGATTTCTTAGTGAATAAACTCGAACAAGAAAGGAAAAAATAATGAAAATCGGGATTGTTGGTGCAATGGCACAAGAAGTGGAGATTTTATCCCAATTAATGACAGATAAAAAAGAGACAAAAGTTGCAAGTGCGGTCATTTTTGAAGGCAAAATTAATGGCAAAGAGATCGCGTTATTGCAATCTGGGATTGGTAAAGTCGCGGCAGCTATTGGCACTACCGCTTTATTACAATTGGCTAAACCGGATGTGGTTTTAAATACCGGCTCAGCAGGTGGTGTTGCAAAAGGCTTAAAGGTAGGGGATATTGTTATTTCCGATGAAACCCGTTATCACGATGCTGATGTGACGGCATTTGGCTATGAAAAAGGTCAGTTACCCGCAAATCCAGCGGCTTTCCTTTCTGATAAACAATTAGCCGATTTAGCCGATGAAATTGCACAGTCACAAGGGCAAAATGTAAAACGTGGTTTAATTTGCTCGGGAGATAGCTTTATTAATAGCGAAGAAAAAATTGCTCAAATTAAAGCGGATTTTCCCAATGTGACAGCCGTAGAAATGGAAGCCACAGCAAT
>CABSZQ010000263.1 GCA_902482195.1 uncultured Haemophilus sp. | reverse complement strand
AATTTGAACCGTACGCTAGGGTTGTTTTCAACGGCTTCAACATTATTCACTTCGCTTCGTAGTTGAATGTTGACACCGTATTTGTCACATTCGGCTCCGAGCATCTTCACAATGTCTTCTGCACCGTTATCACAAAATAACTGACCTAATTCTTTTTCGTGGTAAGGGATGCCGTACTCAGCGACTAAAGCAATGAAGTCCCATTGTGTATAACGTTTTAAGGCGGATTTGACGAAGTGTTTGTTTTGGCTGATATAACGGCCAGATGTGATTTCCATATTGGTGAAATTACAGAATCCACCACCAGACATTAAAATTTTTCGACCAATTTTTTTACCGTTATCAAAAATGGTGGCTTGTTTTCCCAGCTTGCCTAACTGTGCGGCACAAAATAAGCCGGCAGCACCGGCTCCAATAATGATATTTTCTGAATAATGAGACATAGCTTATTGTGAGGTTTGTCCTTTTTCAAAATAGTCTATCATTTTGATTCGTTGGATGACAGTACGGCGATCCACGGCAGCATTACCTGAATCTAATAATTGCTGCCAATAAGCTTTGGCTTTTTCGGCTTCGTGATTTTTAAAGGCTTCGGTCGCCAATAATGTGATTACCGATATTTCATGTTTATCTTGTTTTAACGCCTCATCCATTATTTGCTGGATTTGTGGTGTGATGTTTTGACCAGCTTGATAATAAAGTGCGGTCGCTTTTAGGCCTAAAATAGCGGGTGTTGTTCCTGAAATTTTTTCTGCATTGCTATAGGCGATGAGCGCATGATCAAATTCATCATTTTGCATGTAGGCATCACCTAGCTGAGCCCAAAGCTCAGGATTATTTACATCTTCTCGGATTTTATTTTGAATTTTGAGCACCATATCTTCTTTTTGATGCACCATTGATGTATCTGCTTTTTTATTGGCAAGCTCAACCATCTCTTTTTCGCCTTGTTGAACTCGCTCAAAGCGATCAAGGGAGAAATAATAACTTAAAGGAAGAATCAATAAGATTGCAAAGACCCAAATCGCAGATTTGGTTTCAAATTTGACCGCACTTTTTTCTTCTTTATGGGCAGTATGAGGTTGATTTTCGAATTGTTTTGGCTCACCTTCTGATTTTTTAGTAGAAAATAAAATTAACGCAAAAGCTCCGATTAATAACAAAATAGGCAATAGCCAGAGTAGTGCTGTATTCCATTGGAAAGGTGGCTTATAGTTCACGAAATTACCGAAACGAGCTGTCATCGTGTCGATAATTTGCTGATTTGTTTTTCCTTCATCCACCATTTTATAGACTTCAATGCGTAAGTCATAAGCAATCGGTGAATTGGACTCAACTAAATTCTGATTCTGACATTGTGGGCAGCGTAAGGATTTTGCCAGCTCAACAGCACGAGTGCGATCGGCTTGGTTTTTAAACGCATAGGTATCCACCATTTCTGCGTGAGCGAAAAGGGAGAAAGTCAGTAAAAGTGCGGTCAGAAATCGGGTTAATTTTTTCATTTTACTTTTTAGTTAATTCATCAAGTTTTGGTTTGATCTCAGTGAGCCATGTTTCTCTATCCATATAGCCAGAATGACGATAACGGATCATGCCGTGCTCATCGACAACATAGGTTTCTGGTGCGCCATCTACGCCCAATTGCATCGCAAATTCACCACGGCTATCGTCAATAGTGAGTATGAACGGATTGCCCATACGTTCGAGCATCGCAATGCCGTTTTGAGGTTTGTCACGATAGTCGATTCCAACAATGGGCACTTCTTTTGAAATCTCCATCAAAAGAGGGTGTTCCTGTTGGCAATAGCCACACCAACTTCCCCACACATTAAGTAGGAAAGGTTGCTTTGGAAAATCTCTCGGGCTGACAATTTGACTCGGTTCAAGCAAATTCGCTTGATAGAATTCTGGCACTGGCTTATCAATGAGTGCAGAGGCAATTTGTTTTGGATCTTTGTGTAAGCCAACAAAAAGCAGTAAGCAAATACTCAATAACAAAATCAGCGGTAAAAACAAAATAAACTTTTTATTCATCACGTTTTCTCTTCAAATTGATGGCTGAACATAATGCGCCAAGTGCCATTAAAATGCCTCCGAGCCATAACCAGCGAATAAGTGGTTTGTAATGCAAGCGGAATGTGAATTCACCTTTGCCTAAATTATCACCCATAACAATGTATAAATCGCCCCAAAAGCCTGCATCTAACCCTACTTCACTCATGGTCATAGTTCGAACATCATAATAACGGCGCTCCGGTACAATTTCTGCGTAAGGTTTGCCTTGTTCTGACACGCTAAAGAAAGCGACTTCGGCGGTAAAGTTTGGTCCAATTTCATTGGAAAAACGATCGTAGTGGAATTCAAATTGACCTAATTGTTGGCTTTGTTGTGGCGCAAGTCTAACACCTAACTCACTGCCAAAGTAACTACTCATCACGGCGCCCATTGTGGCAATAGCTACGCCGCAGTGTGCAAGAATCATCCCGAAATAGGCAAGTCTTACTTTTGCCCAATTTTGCCATAAGGTGACGAATAATACCCAAATCGCTAGGGTGAGTAATACATAAGCGAAGAAATGGAAACGTAATGCACCATCATTTTGCAGCGCATTCCAAATCATGCCATAAGCAATCATTGCAGCAGGAATAAGTAATAACAAGCGTTTGAAAAAGTGTTTCTTATCGGCTTTAAACCAGCCTAAGCAAAGTGTGCCCGCCATGGCAAAAAGCACTAACGTGAGCAATGGGAAGAAAATGCTATTAAAGTAAGGGGCGCCCACGGAAATACTGCCCCAATTCATGGCTTGGAA
>CABSZQ010000262.1 GCA_902482195.1 uncultured Haemophilus sp. | reverse complement strand
TCTCAGTGATGAATGGAGTATCAAATGAGTCTTCAGCATCATGATAATGGTGAGCAGGGAGAGTTTTTCTTACTTGATGAACAAGGCAAGAAAATCGCAAAACTCACCTATTTTTATGAAACACCCGATACCATTAATGCTAATCATACGTTTGTTGATGATTCTCTTCGTGGACAAGGTGTGGCAGACAAACTCTATCAAGCCTTAATTCATTTTATCCAGGCTAAAAAGCTCACTTTGCACCCTACTTGTAGCTATATTGCAAGGAAATGGGAACAAACCCAATCTGCTCAATCCCAAGCTTAAACCCGTTAATAAGCGTTTTATTTTTAAGGATATTTTTCCGGCTTCGTGCTATCCTTAGCCCCATTTATTTCTGAGAACCTGTTATTTATTATGCAAGAAAATTATTTAAGTCAGCAGCGATTTGCTGATCTTCCATTACATCCTATCGTACAAAAAGCCCTACAAGATAAGGGATTTGAATATTGCACCCCAATTCAAGCATTATCATTACCTATCACATTACAAGGAAAAGATGTTGCTGGCCAAGCACAAACCGGTACGGGTAAAACGATGGCATTTTTAACGGCAACATTTCATCACTTATTGACGCATCAACCTGATTTTGCTACCAATCAACCTCGCGCATTAATTCTTGCACCAACCCGTGAACTGGCAGTACAAATTAATAATGATGCTGAATTGTTAGCTAAAACAAGTGGATTACGAACCGCACTTGCTTATGGTGGTGATGGCTATGATAAACAACTTAAGGCTATTGAAGCCGGTGTGGATATTTTAATTGGCACTACTGGTCGTGTGATTGATTATGTTAAACAAGGCATTATTCGTTTAGATGACATTCAAGTCGTGGTACTAGATGAAGCGGATCGCATGTTTGATTTAGGTTTCATTCGTGATATTCGTTATTTATTACGCAAGTGTCCTTCTCCGCAAGAACGCCTCACCATGCTCTTTTCTGCAACGCTCTCTTACAAAGTACGAGAACTTGCCTTTGAAGATATGAATTCCCCAGAATACATTGAAATTGAACCAGAACAAAAAACGGGACATCGAATTAAAGAGGAACTCTTCTATCCATCAAATGAAGATAAAATCCCCCTCTTACTGACGTTAATGGAAGAGGAATGGCCCGAGCGCTGTATTGTCTTTGCAAATACTAAACATAAATGTGAAGAAATTTGGGGTTATTTAGCCGCAGATGGCCATCGTGTGGGATTACTCACAGGGGATGTGGCACAGAAAAAACGTCTTTCATTGCTCAAACAATTTACAGATGGTGAGCTCGATATTCTCGTGGCAACTGATGTTGCGGCGCGTGGATTGCATATTTCAGACGTGACTCATGTCTTCAACTTTGATTTACCCGATGATCGAGAAGATTACGTTCACCGTATTGGTCGTACTGGTCGAGCAGGTGAAAGTGGTGTGTCTATCAGCTTTGCTTGTGAAGAATATGCGATGAATTTACCGGCAATTGAAGAATACATTGGTCATTCTATTCCAGTCAGCCAATATGACCCGAATTCATTGATTAATGATATTCCAAAACCTTATCGTTTAAAACGCAATCCTGCACCTCAAATGAGAAATACCACGATGAGAAAAACAAACTACCGTCGTAAAAACTAAAAAGAAAAGCTGATGGACCTCTTCATCAGCTTTTTTATGATTAATGCAATCCGACTCTTCGACGTGCAGTGCGCATCAATAAGAAAACCCATGGCCATAACACACCTGATGCAATGGCACCAAAGATTTCCTGCCAGTTGAAAAATGCCCCATGCAAGGAGAATTCAACCAAGAAAATAGCCACTCGAATCGCAAAAACGAAAAGAAGTACCAATAAGCTTTGAAACCAAAGAGAAAGGTTGCGCAAAATTAGGTAATATTTGGAAACAAAATAGAAAGCGACAGAAAGCACCAGTGCATGAACCCCAAGAATAGAGCCTAGCACAATATCCCATAAAACCCCGAGTAAAAATGCCCAACCAATGCTTACTCTATCGGGTAACGCAAGCGTCCAATAAAGCAAAACTAACACCAACCAAGACGGTTTAAAAGCTTGAAAGCCTGCTGGCCATGGGGCTAATTCCATAATTAATGCCACAACAAAGAAGCATAAAATGGTCGCCCATTGAAAAATAAAACGTCCTTGCATTAGTCTTCTTCCCTATGTTGTTGCTGATCTGGAGAAATAGGTTCCTCTTGTTGAGGCATTGTGGTCGGAATGTCAGGATCCACAATTTCTTTTCCTGTATGCGGCTGTGCTCCATCCTCTTGATCATCTATAATTTTGGTTTTACTCACTGAATGAGTTGCTTCATTAGCTTGACTTTCTAAACGTTGCTGTACAAGGCGACGCACTTCTTCAGGTGACATGGATTTGACTTTCGACATATCAAGATTGCTCGGCCAAAGTAAAAGCAAATAACGTAAACGATCTAACTCAGCCAAAGGTTTCGCTTTCACCGTTGCAAAGTAATTTGAGCCATCACGAGACACGCTTTGTACGACTGCCACAGGATAGCCTTCTACAAAACGTCCGCCCAAACCCGAAGTTACTAATAAATCGCCTTTTTCAATATCCACGGAACGAGGTACATTATCTAAGGTAAGCTCATCAGAGTGTCCTGTGCCACTTGCGATCACGCGCACATCATTACGTAAAACTTGCACTGGGATAGAATGGGTCACATCGGTCAAAAGCAATACTCGACTTGTATTCTCGCCGACAGATATAATCTGTCCGATCATCCCTTTTTCATCAATCACTGGCTGACCGACA
>CABSZQ010000261.1 GCA_902482195.1 uncultured Haemophilus sp. | reverse complement strand
ATCAAAGATAATTGAATTTTCAATTGAAGAATCACAAATTTTACTTTTATCTAAGATGTATGAGTTTCCACAAATTGTAGATGTACCTAAAATCATAGCATCTCCGTATACCGAAGAGTTATTTTCAACAGATGAATCTTCACAAACTATAGCATTTCCAGAGGCTGTTGCGTTATGGATGAGCATTGCATTATCACGAACTATAGCATTTTCAGAAACCATCGCATTATCTAGAACTTTACTATTTCCAAGAACCTTTGCGTTATCTTTTATCCAAGCTTTGCCTATATGTGATAAATTATTTTCACTTTCAATATATCCTCCGAGAGAGCCTTCTTCAACAATCGGGGGATCCCAATAGTTATCTTCTTCGTCATCATAGAGGTAAATTGTTATTAGCGCTTCTATTTGATAAAGTGTTCTTCCTTCATAAACAATAGTATTATTTGTTAAACGATATTTTTTCATTATTTAATTTAAAATAGTATGGAAAATACTATCCATAACTCCACGTTTGGTCATCTTAACTCTTCGCCTGCGTACTCATATGCCGCGTAAAAAAACAATATGCGGATAATAATCTACAGCTTGCGGAGCAGATAAAAGCAAGATTTTGGCTTGTGGATGTAAGATTTGTTTAGTGTGTTCAATCAACTGTAAGATGACACCCTGTTTCTGATATTCTATAGCAAAACTTCCTTTAAATTTCTCTAATTAAAGAATTGCCTTGCTCTAACGTGTCTAGCCACTGCCATTTTTCATGACCGACGAGTTTACTTTCTTCTAAAGAAAATGTTGTACAACAACGACCCAGACGATTTTCTAGAGATTGATTTAAATGTTGATACGTAAATTCAATTTGAGTATCGTCAATCCATTTTCCAATTAAAAAGCCTTTTAAAATTTCACCGCCACCATATTCTGCCCAAATCATGTTGCCCTGTTGATGGTAATGAAATTCTGTTTGGCTACTGACCTCACCATTTGCGGTGTTTTCAACAGCAACAAATTTTTTATTATCTAAATTCAACATTAAGTCACTCCGCATCTGATGTATCTATATCTTATTTTTGCATAATGTAATGCATTTCTACATTTTTCGCTTTTGCGGCTTTTTCTAGATCTACTTTATCACTTTGACTATCTCCAACAAGGTATAAAGATACATTCTTACCGACCTTTTCTGCATTATTTAGTCCATACATAGCAACTGCTTTATTCACAGAATGACTGTTCCCTGCAATTCCGATGTGTAAATTATCTGTAGCTAAAAGAGATACGAGTCGTTTTCCTGAAGTACCACCTGCGGTTCTAATCGTTGCTACAAGCATTCCATTTGAAACTGGGTTTCCTGCTTCTGGAACTTGAAGCATTACTGAGCGATTATCTTTTGGCATTTGTGCCGCTAACTGATCTAAAGATGGACCAGATGAACAAGCAAATAAAAAGGTTGAAGTCAGTAGTACAAACAGTTTTTTCATTTTTGTCTCCATATCATTCTAATAAATTAACTCTTCGTCCACGCACTCATATGTTGAGTAAATCCAATATGCGGATAATAATCCACTGCTTGTGGAGCTGATAAAAGCACGATTTTGGCTTGTGGATGTAACGCCTGTTTGGTGTGTTCAATTAACTGCAAGCCGATACCTTGTTTTTGATATTGTTCATCAACCGCTAAATCAGATAAATAACAGCAGTAGGCAAAATCCGTCACGGAACGTGCCACACCTACTAATTGTTCACCATCCCAAGCGGTGACTAACAAATCCGCATGATGCAGCATCGCTGCGACACGTTTTTCATCCTCTAACGGACGGCGTGCCCCGAGCGTTGTTTTATTTAGTAATTCAATAAATTGTTTAACTGAAACTGGTTCATTCACTTTGTAGTCTATCATTTTGCAACCCTATGATATTTGATACTCAACTTGTTATAGCAATTTCGCCGCCGCTTTATCCAAATACCATTCCGTCACTCCATTTTTTGCTTTAATTTTTGCTGCGGGATAAGGCAGATTCTCTGCAGGAGTCGTTTGGATTTCTTTTAAAATATCCGCTTTGCTTTCGCCGGTGACCAAATAGGTAATGCGTTTGGCTTGTTCAATGAGTTTGGCTGTTTTAGAAATGCGAATTTGACCACTTTCAGGGTGTTTGGCAATGACAGCTAGGTTTTCATCATCAAAATTAGTTTGATGTGGGAAGAGAGAAGCGGTATGACCGTCAGTCCCCATACCTAAAATGATCCAATCAAAAACACCGTTTGGAATGACCGCACTTAATTCTTCTTCAAAGCGTTTTAACTCAAAGTGAGGTTCATTTTCGCCACAAATTCGGTGGATATTTTCTGCGGGAATTTGAATATGATCGAATAAGAGCTTTTGCACTTCACCGTAGTTGCTTTCTGAATCTGTTGGCGGAACCATGCGATCATCACCCCACCAAAAATGCAGATTTCTCCAGTTGATTTGTTCGGTATAAGGCGCTTTGGCTAAAGTTTTGAATAACAGCTTAGGCGTTGAACCGCCAGAAAGAGAAATATGCACAGGGTGATTTAATTGGCTATAAATCACAAATTCTTGGGCGATCTTTTCAACAGCATGCTGAGCCGTTGGGAAGGTGATGGTGTTCATGTTTGTTTCTCTCTATTCGGTGATAAGCCTTCTTCTATTCATTGAAGAAGGCGAGATATTGACGACTAAACCTTTTTCTTCATTTTACCGCTTGGTTTACGCCATACGCGACCACTTTTCGCAATGAGTTTTTCGGCTGCAACTGGTCCCCAGGTGCCGGCTTCATATTCATAAACTCGGCCGCCCGCTTCTTTGTAG
>CABSZQ010000260.1 GCA_902482195.1 uncultured Haemophilus sp. | reverse complement strand
GCTGGGTATTGCGGATGATGAAATTATTGTAAACATCCAAGGGGATGAGCCGTTAATTCCACCCGTTGTTGTAAGTCAAGTGGCAGAAAATTTAGCAAACTTTAACGTCAATATGGCGACGCTTGCGGTAAAAATTCACGAAGCGGAAGAGTTATTTAACCCAAATGCGGTGAAAGTCGTTACGGATAAAGATGGCTACGTTTTGTATTTCTCTCGTTCAGTGATTCCTTACGATCGTGATCAGTTTATGCAATTAGAAGACACTTCAAAAGCACAACTGGCTGACACGTATCTTCGTCATATTGGTATTTATGCTTACCGTGCAGGCTTTATTAAACAATATGTGCAATGGGCACCAACACAATTAGAAAACTTAGAGAAATTAGAGCAACTCCGTGTATTGTGGTACGGTGAGCGTATTCACGTGGAATTGGCGAAAGAAGTGCCTGCCGTTGGTGTAGATACAGCTGAAGATTTAGAAAAAGTGCGGTTAATTTTGGCATAGTTTTTACTGATGTTTGATTCCAAGAAGTTTCTCTCAGACGTTTCTCATGAACCTGGTGTTTATCGTATGTATGACGATAAAGATCAGGTTATTTATGTGGGCAAAGCGAAAGATCTTAAAAAGCGACTTTCCAGCTATTTCCGCAAAAACTTAAGTAGCAAAAAAACAGAAGCCTTGGTGTCGTCAATTCATCATATCGACACAACCATTACCTCTTCTGAAACAGAAGCATTATTGCTTGAGCATAACTTTATTAAACTTTATCAACCTCGTTATAACGTATTGTTGCGAGATGATAAATCCTATCCTTTTATTTTATTGACGAAAGAACGTCATCCTCGTATTACTTCTTATCGCGGAACGAAAAAAATTACAGGTGAGTATTTCGGGCCTTATCCTCATGCGGGGGCGGTGCGTGAAACCTTGTCGTTAATGCAAAAATTGTTCCCTGTTCGTCAATGTGAAAATTCGGTTTATAACAATCGTTCCCGCCCTTGTTTGCAATATCAAATCGGGCGTTGCTCAGCACCTTGTGTGCCAGGTTATGTGACTGATGAGGAATATAACCAACAAGTTGAATTAGCGCGATTATTTTTACAAGGAAAAGATCAGCAAGTATTAGATTACCTGATTGGCAAAATGGAGCAGGCGAGCCGAGACTTGGATTTTGAAGGTGCAGCGCGTTATCGTGATCAAATTCAAGCCGTTCGTGCAGTTATCGAAAAACAATTCGTATCCAATGAACGCTTGGACGACATGGATATTATGTCTATTGCGTATCAGCATGGTTTAGCTTGTGTTCAGGTGATGTTTATTCGTCAAGGCAAAGTATTGGGCAATCGCAGTTATTTTCCGAAAGTGCCTGCTAATACAGATTTATCTGAACTCACAGCCACTTTTGTTGGGCAGTTTTATTTGCAAGGCCATCAAGGCAGAAGTATCCCGAATAGTATTATTGTGGATCATAAATTAGATGAAAAAGCTGAACTTGAAGCCTTATTAACGGAACAAGCTGGCAGAAAAGTGGTGATACAGGAATCCGCTAAAGGCGATAAAGGTAAATATCTACAACTAGCGCAAATTAATGCCAAAGCAGCTTTGGCAACTCAGCTCAAACAATCTTCTCGAATGCACGAACGTTATCAAGCCCTTTGCGAATTGCTCGATATGCCTGAAATTAAACGTATGGAATGTTTTGATATTAGTCATACGATGGGGAATCAAACTGTGGCATCTTGTGTGGTATTTAATCAAGAAGGCCCACTGAAATCAGATTATCGCCGTTTTAATATTGAAGGTATTACGGGTGGTGATGATTATGCAGCGATGGAGCAAGCCTTAAAGAAACGTTACGACCGCGATCTTGATGAAGATAAAATTCCCGATATTATTTTTATTGATGGTGGTAAAGGGCAGCTTAATCGTGCCTTAGAGGTTTTTCATCAGCTCAATGTAAAATGGGATAAAAATCGACCGCACTTAATTGGTGTCGCAAAAGGTGTGGATCGTCGAGCAGGACAAGAAGTGTTGATTATCAGCAAACAAGATCGTGAGATTCACTTGCCGGATGATAGCCTTGCACTGCATTTAATCCAACATATTCGAGATGAAAGCCATAATCATGCAATTAGTGGTCATCGTCAAAAACGCCAAAAAGCCTTTACCCAAAGTGGATTGGAAACCATTGAAGGGGTAGGCGCTAAACGACGCCAAGCCTTGTTGAAATATTTAGGTGGATTACAAGGTGTCAAAAATGCCACATTGGATGAAATCGCCTCTGTACCCGGTATTTCTAAAGCGTTAGCAGAAAAGATTTTCGAGACCTTAAAAAGTTAGGAAAACTCTTGATTTTCTACGCGAACTGTCTATGATTCAACCTTTCGGATTTTATATAGGAACATATTATGTTTGAATGGCTTGTTGATCCTGAAGCATGGATTTCATTGCTTACTTTGACCGCACTTGAAATCGTCTTGGGTATCGATAACATTATTTTTATTAGTATTTTAGTGGGACGTTTACCCGCAAATCAACGTCAATCTGGTCGTATTATCGGCCTTGGATTAGCGATGATTACCCGTATTTTACTTCTTGTTTCCCTTTCTTGGATGATGAAATTAACGGAGCCACTATTCACTTTAGTTGGTCAGGAAATTTCGGGTCGTGATTTGATTTTATTCCTTGGAGGTTTATTCCTAATTGTGAAAAGTACAGGCGAAATCAAAGAAGCGATGCATCCTGAAGCACATCATGAAGAAGAAGCGAACAAGAAGAAAGTCAGTTACTTGGGCGTGTTAATCCAAATTGCTGTTTTAGATATTGTGTTTTCTTTAGACTCTGT
>CABSZQ010000259.1 GCA_902482195.1 uncultured Haemophilus sp. | reverse complement strand
CGCCACTCAAGTTTGCTACCGGGATATCAACTTCTTCCCCAATGATAAGGTGCATTTTTTTCAAGCCTTCAGGATTGCCGACCAAATGTAAAATATCCCCAAGTTGAATATCGGTATCTGCTTTCGGCACAATAACAAGCTCACCTCGTTTCAATCGAGAGCAGACGACATCTTCATCATCAAAACCTGGAATTTCAATCAAATGGATACCGTTGAGATTGGTATTGGTGACTCTTAGAGATAGGCTTTTGAGCGCTTCTTTATCGTTACCTGTTTCTTTTTCAAAATTTGCTGCTTCCTCATCCACTTTAATTTTAAAGAAAAGACGAATAAGCCACATAGAAAGTAAAATGCCACAAATTCCAAAAGGATAAGCCATTGCATAGGCCATCCCCATGTTAGACGTCGTTTGCGACATGCCTAATTCAGAAAGAATTTGCTGACCCGCACCGAGGGATGGGGTATTGGTTACCGCCCCAGAGTAAATACCAAGGGCTACATCAAGAGGAATATCCGCAAGCTTATAAATGAGAATTGTCACCAGTGCACCAAGTGCAACGATTAAAATGCCTAACCCATTTAAAGTTAAGCCTGATTTTCGTAAGGAGGCAAAAAAGCCGGGACCTACTTGAATACCAATCGTATAAACAAACAGAATTAAGCCGAACTCTTGCACGAAATGTAATGTATGACTATCTAATTTAATGCCATATTGGGTGGTGAAATGGGCAACTAAAATACCACCAAATAGTACGCCTCCAATACCCAGTCCTACACCTTTAATTTTGAAATGCCCGATCCATAGACCAATTACGGCAACGAGGGCAAGCAAACTAATGGTAATCGCAGTTTCACTCATACCGACCTCTAATTTATTAAAAATTTAACTATTTTGGATTATATCAATTAGATTTCTTACCCGCTTGTGACAAAGTCAAAAAATGTTATCTTCATCACATTTTTTCTTGCTTAAAAATAAACACCGCCTAAAATGACCGCACTTTTTTGATTTTATAGGTTGATTATGGATTACGCTCAAGAGGCCATTAATTCGCTTTTATGGATAGTAAAAACATTAGCGATGACGGCTGTTGTGTTTAGCTTTGGTATTTTCTTATTAGTCCGTTTTACCCACTGGGGCAAGCAATTTTGGCAATTTGCAGGTGGGTATCTTTCACCACGCCGAAGTATTAAACCTTTGCTATTTTTCTTATTAATTGTAGCGATGACATTAGTCAGTGTGCGTATTAGCTTGGTCCATTCCGAGTGGTATAACAATATGTACACATCCTTGCAGGAATTTAATGAACCGGTGTTTTGGGATCAAATGGTGCTATTTTGTGTGATCGCGACAAGCTCAGTCATTGCCGCATTACTTAGCTATTATTTAGAACAACGTTTTTGTATTAATTGGATTGAATGGTTGAATAGTCAGTTAGTCGATAAATGGATGGATAATCGTGCGTACTATAAAACGCAGTATGTTTCCGCTAACTTAGATAACCCCGATCAACGTATTCAACAAGATGTGCAATCTTATGTGAGAACTTCGCTTTCCTTAAGCACTGGTGTGATTGATGCGGTCACCTCGATGATTTCTTACACGATCTTATTGTGGGGATTAGCGGGGCCAATGATGGTATTTGGTACTGAAATTCCACGCATGATGGTGTTCTTGGTCTTTGCTTATGTGATTATTACTACCGCGATAGCATTCCGTTTGGGACGTCCGTTAATTATGTTGAATTTCGTCAACGAACGTTTAAACGCTAACTATCGTTATTCTTTAATTCGTATCAAAGAATATGCAGAAAGTGTAGCATTTTATGCTGGTGAGAAAGTTGAGAGTAGCCAACTTTATAAACAATTCGGCTCGGTGATCAATAACATGTGGGATATTGTTTATCGAACCTTAAAATTCTCTGGTTTTAACTTAGTGGTCAGCCAAGTTTCGGTTGTATTTCCTTTGCTTATTCAAGTAGGTCGCTATTTCGAGAAACAAATTAAACTCGGTGATCTGATGCAAACGCTACAAGTATTTGGTAAGTTGCATTCAAATCTTTCGTTCTTCCGTAATTCTTACGATGGTTTCGCGGGATACAAAGCCACATTAGATCGTTTAACAGGCTTTAGTTATGCGATTGATATGGCGAATCGTCAATCCACTTCACATTTGCACGAACATGAAACTGACGTGATCTTTAAGGATTTAAGCATCAGTAATCCATTTGGAAAAACCTTAATTGAGAATTTAAATTTGACGCTGCCACAAGGTTCAACCCTATTAATTCAAGGTAATTCAGGGGTGGGTAAAACCACGTTGTTGAGAACCGTGGCAGGGCTTTGGGCGTATTCTAAAGGGGATGTGTATTGTCCTACTCATCAGCTTTTCTTATCGCAAAAGCCTTATTTACCGCAAGGTAGTTTGTTGACGGCATTGGCTTATCCGAATGAAGAACAGGCCTTTAATCGTGATGAGATGATTGAGGTATTAAAACAAGTGTCTTTAGGGCATTTACAAGATCGTTTAGAACAAGAGCAAGATTGGACGCGTATCCTTTCTCTCGGTGAGCAACAACGTTTGGCTTTCGCACGTTTGTTATTACATAAACCAAAAGTCGCATTCCTGGACGAAGCCACTGCGAGTATGGATGAAGGCTTAGAAGATAATATGTATCGACTATTAAAAGAACATTTACCTCATACAACCGTTATCAGTGTGGGGCACCGTTCAACCTTACAAGCTTTCCATCAGCAGCAATTGATGATTTTAGGTAACGGCGAGTGGCAATTCACTGACCGAAATCTCGTATAAAACACCGTTAAAATTGACCGCACTTACCTTGTTAGAAAAAATAGTG
>CABSZQ010000258.1 GCA_902482195.1 uncultured Haemophilus sp. | reverse complement strand
GTTCAAGATCTCACTCATTGTGTAAGTGTGTGGGATAGCCCGGGGGGTGTCGTCGAACGTATTCATTTGTTTGTCGGACGAGTTGATAGCTCGCAAGCCAAGGGACTTCATGGTTTAGCTGAAGAGAATGAAGACATTCGTGTTCATGTGGTGAAACGTGAGCAAGCCTATCAATGGATGTGTGAAGGCAAAATTGATAATGGCATTGCAGTAATGGGCTTGCAATGGCTTCAATTAAATTACGCCCAATTGCAGCAACGCTGGCAATAGGAGTCCCATGAGCAATACATTTGAATACGAACCCGCAAATGAAGTTGTTAAATTATTACAAATCACCGATCCTCATTTATTTAAGGATACAAGCAAAGATTTATTAGGCATCAATACATACGAAAGCTTTTCTCAGGTGTTAAAAGAAATTCAGTCAGAGTCTTTTGACTATGATGTCGTGCTTGCAACGGGGGATTTAGTACAAGATAGTAGCGACGAAGGCTATTTACGATTTGTTGAAATGGTTAAACCGTTAAATAAATGGGTATTTTGGCTTCCGGGTAACCATGATTTCCAACCCAAAATGGTCGAACATTTAAGCCAACCGCCGATTAACGCGTCAAAACATTTACTTCTAGGTAAACATTGGCAAGTGATTTTGTTAGATAGCCAAGTATCCAGTGTGCCTCATGGTGAATTAAGTGCTTACCAATTAGATTGGTTAAAAACAAAATTAGCCGAAAATCCAGCTCGTCATAGCTTAGTCGTCTTACATCACCATCTATTGCCAACGAATTCAGCATGGCTTGATCAGCATAACTTACGTAATGCGCATGATTTTTCAGCCGTTCTTGCTCAATTCAACAATGTAAAAGGGATCTTATACGGGCATATTCATCAGCAGGTTGATAGCTATTGGCAAGGTTATCAAACCATGGCAACACCAGCAACTTGTATTCAATTTAAGCCGGATAGCAATCATTTTGCGTTAGATATCTTACAACCAGGCTGGCGTGAAATTGAGCTACACCCAGATGGACGAATTGAAACGAGAGTAAAACGAATCAAACAAAAAACATTCCTACCTAATATGGAGGAAGAAGGATACTAAACAAAGTGCGGTTAAAATTCAGGTGATTTTAACCGCACTTTTTCTATACCGAAATGGGTAAAAGTCCATTTTACACTAGCCAGAATTCCCACAAATCTGTACAATAGCCGACCGATTTTATCTTTTTACTAATCTTTATTTTTAAGCAATATGACGCAAAAATTACATATTAAAACATGGGGCTGTCAGATGAATGAATACGATTCATCAAAAATGGCCGATCTTCTCTTAAATACACATGGTTTGGAATTGACAGATATTCCAGAAGAAGCAGATGTGTTACTTCTTAACACCTGTTCTATCCGTGAAAAAGCACAAGAAAAAGTGTTCCATCAGTTAGGTCGTTGGAAAGAATTAAAAAAACAAAATCCAAACTTAGTGATTGGTGTGGGCGGTTGTGTGGCTTCACAAGAAGGTGAGCATATTCGTCATCGAGCACCTTATGTGGATATCGTATTTGGTCCGCAAACTTTACATCGCTTACCAGAAATGATTAACCAAATTCGTGGCGGTAAAAGTTCGGTGGTGGATGTGAGTTTCCCAGAAATTGAGAAATTTGACCGCTTACCAGAGCCTCGAGCAGAAGGTCCAACCGCGTTTGTGTCCATTATGGAAGGCTGTAATAAATATTGTACTTACTGTGTGGTGCCTTATACCCGTGGTGAAGAAGTGAGCCGTCCTGTTGATGATGTGTTATTTGAAATTGCGCAGTTAGCCGATCAAGGTGTTCGTGAAATCAATTTATTAGGCCAAAACGTAAATGCGTATCGTGGCCCGACATTTGATGGTGGTATCTGTACATTTGCGGAATTATTGCGTTTAGTCGCGTCTATTGACGGTATCGACCGTTTACGTTTTACTACCAGTCACCCAATCGAATTTACTGACGATATTATTGACGTGTATCGCGACACGCCAGAATTAGTAGATTTCGTACACTTACCGGTACAAGCTGGGTCAGACCGTATTTTAACCATGATGAAACGTGGCCATACCGCGTTAGAATATAAATCGATTATTCGTAAATTACGTGCGGTTCGTCCAAATATTCAAATTAGCTCAGATTTCATTGTAGGCTTCCCAGGTGAAACCAATGAAGAGTTTGAACAAACAATGAATCTAATTGCGCAAGTGAATTTTGATATGAGCTTTAGCTTTATCTATTCTGCGCGTCCAGGTACACCTGCAGCAGACATGCCGGATGATGTCACTGAAGAAGAGAAAAAACAACGTCTCTATCTTTTACAAGAGCGTATCAACCAACAAGCGGCACAATATAGCCGTCGTATGCTCGGCACAGAGCAACGTGTCTTGGTAGAAGGGCCGTCTAAGAAAGATATTATGGAATTAACAGGACGTACGGAAAACAATCGTATTGTGAATTTCCAAGGTTCTCCAGATATGATTGGTAAGTTTGTCGATATCAAGATTACCGATGTTTATACTAACTCTCTACGTGGTGATGTGGTACGTACTGAAGATCAAATGGGATTACGTATTGCACAATCACCACAAGAGGTGATGAACCGAACTCGTAAAGAAGATGAATTAGGCGTAGGACGTTATCACGGCTAATCATTTTAGAATATAGATAAGTAACCGTACGAAAGTGCGGTTATTTTTTTATGTGTTTTTAGAAAAAGAGAGTAGGAAAGTCTTTATCCTAAATTTTAGGCATAAAAAAACACCCGTTAAGGTGCTGATTTAAAGTGGTGGGTCGTGAAGGATTCGAACCTTCGACCAACGGATTAAAAGTCCGCTGCTC
>CABSZQ010000257.1 GCA_902482195.1 uncultured Haemophilus sp. | reverse complement strand
GCATTTCCTTGGAGACTTCCTGTACGAATTTTACGATTGTGGCGAGTGACATCTAAAATCTCAACGCCTTCCAAGTGAAATTGACTAAAATCTGGCGTTTCCTTTCCCGGCATTTGCAAACAAAACCATTGTTCGGTGATGCCATGACGATCTTTCAAACCTGCATACCCCATATTTCGATCAGAAATACCCGCAAACTTGGCAAGTTTTTCACCCACAAACAGTGTATTGCAATCCGTTTTACGGATTTTTACCGCCACAAATTCGCCTTCGCCTGACATTTCATAGCCCAGATCTTCTTTAACAATAAAATCTGCGAACTCTTGCTTTAAAAGTGCGGTTGTTTTTGGCGGTGTTTTTAAGGTGAAATAAGGGAGATGTTTGACCATTTTTTTCGTTCTAAAATAAGAAAGCCCAACTTTTTCGCTGCAATAAATAGCGTGATCAGCTGGGCATGTTAAGCACAATTTATTCGCGCAGAATTTTAACCTTTCCGCCCCCTCAAGGCAAACTGAAATGAGAATAAATTTTTAGCGACATTTTCATCTTTATCCCCTACAATGACCGCACTTTTTCTGACAAAAGGAATGCCTTATGACGAACTTTAACGAACTTCAAGAAGAAACCCGTGAAATCATTACGGACTTATTAAATGATGGCAGCGATCCGGATGCCCTTTATATTATCGAACATCACATCGCTCATTATGATTTTGATACATTAGAAAAAATTGCCGTGGATGCTTTCAAAGCAGGCTATGAAGTGTCAGAAGCAGAAGAATTTGAAGATGAAAATGGCAAGGTCATTTTCTGTTTTGACATCATCAGTGAAGTGGAATTAAAGCCTGAAATTATCGATGCACAACAAAAAGAAATTTTGCCATTAGTCGAAAAATACAAAGGTATTTATGATGGCTGGGGCACGTATTTTGAAGATCCGAATGCGGAAGATGATGAATACGGCGATGATGGCGAATTTTTTGACGATGAAGATGTCGAAGACGACAACGAACGTTTACATTAATAATAACAAAGGGCGCGTTAAACCGCCCTTAATTTTTATCTTACCCAAATAGGAATGAAACAATGAAACTCAAAGCGCTTTCTTTAGCATTACTTGCCTTGCCTATCACTTCTTTTGCAGCAGAGCCCGTATCTCATCAGCCAACGGATGTCAGCTTTAGTGTTGAAGCTGAAAGAGAGGTAGAACGCGATTTATTGCAAGTGTCTCTTTTTTACCAAGCGGAAGGCAATGATTTATCCGCGCTCAATAAAACCATGGCAGAAAAAATGAATAAAGCCATTGAGTTAGCAAAAGCACAAAGTGCGGTTGAAATTAAAGATAATTCTCGCAATACCTGGATTCGCTATGACAATAAAGGCAAACAACAAGGCTGGATTGCGCGTGCAGAATTAACCTTAGAAAGTAAAGATTCTCAAGCATTATCAACCTTAGTACATGAATTAGATGGCGTATTAGCCATTGATCGCGTAAGCGCTTCTGTTTCACGTGAGAAATTAAATAGCTTAGAAAAAGAATTAACCAAAGAAGCTTTAGCAAAAGTTAAAGATAAAGCCCTATTAATTCAAGAATCTTTGCAGATGAAAGGTTATCACACACAAAGCCTTGATGTGTCTTCTGCCAATGATTCCGCGAATGATTTTCGCCCTTATGCCGCAGGGGCAATGATGGCAAAAAGTTTATCTTACTCGGATGAAAAAGATGAAACTTACACTCAAAGTGGTAAAGAGAAAATTAAAGTCAGTGTGAATGCGCGAATTGCATTGCTTAAAGAATAATTTTCTATACAATGAATGACGATTTTTTTAATAAGGAAAACAATATGAAAGTAGCAAAAAATACGGTTGTGAGTATCGCTTACCAAGTACGTACTCAAGACGGTGTATTAGTTGATGAAGCGCCAGCAAATCAACCATTAGAATATTTACAAGGCCACAATAACTTAATCATTGGTCTTGAAAATGCCTTAGAAGGTAAAGAAGTTGGCGACAAATTTGAAGTGCGTGTTCAACCTGAAGAAGGCTACGGCGAATACAATGAAAATATGGTTCAACGTGTACCAAAAGATGTATTCCAAGGCGTTGATGAAGTCGTTGTTGGTATGCGTTTCTTAGCTGACACAGATATTGGCCCGGTTCCTGTTGTGATCACGGAAGTGGATGGCGATGAAGTGGTAGTTGATGGTAACCATATGTTAGCGGGTCAAGAATTACACTTCACTGTGGAAGTTGTTGGTACTCGTGAAGCAACATTAGAAGAAATTGCTCACGGTCACGTGCATGGTGAACACGATCATCACCATCATCACGATGATGAAGGTGGTCACGGCTGCGGTTGTGGCGGTCACGGTCATCATCACCATGATCACGATCATGGACACGGTGGTTGCTGTGGCGGTGGTCATAAACACGATCATGATCACGGACACGGTCATGGAGGCTGTGGTTGCGGCGGTCACTAATCTTAATCTAGAGATAAAACTAGAGATAGAAAAAGTGCGGTTAAAAATAACCGCACTTTTTCTTTATCTAAACTTTCATTACAGAATGAATCGACTTAAATCTTCATTCTCAATCACTTCGCCTAATGCCTCACTCACATAAGCCGCATCAATATTCACGGTTTGTCCGTTCATATCGCTCGCATCAAATGAGATTTTATCCATTAAACGTTCCATAACGGTATGTAAACGTCTTGCACCGATATTCTCCGTTTTCTCATTCACTCGGAATGCAGCTTCGGCAATCTTCTTAATGGCATCTTGTGTAAATTCAATGCTCACGCCTTCTGTCGCCATAAGCGCTTTATATTGCTCCGTTAAAGACGCATTTGGCTCAGTTAGAATA
>CABSZQ010000256.1 GCA_902482195.1 uncultured Haemophilus sp. | reverse complement strand
GTTATATGCTGCTAAAGAATACCAAATTCGATCTTCTTCTGGAATACTGTCTGGCATTTGGTCGAGTAGCCAATGCAAATACTCCGATCCCGCTTTTATACTTTGTTCGGCATCAGTGCGATTATTAATATTCATCCGCATAGCCGTATCTTTGGTAAGCATCATCATCCCGCGTACACCTGTTGGAGAGGTAGCATAAGGGTCCCAATGCGATTCTTGATAGGCTACAGCGGCTAATAATCGCCAGTCTAAATTCCCTTTGTATTTTTCAAAGAGCGATTGGTATTGAGGGAGAATTTTTTCAACTGCCTCTAAATAAGCCTGAGTATCTACATAATCAAAGGCAGTAATATGGCGGAAATATTTTTCTTCAATACGATCAATTAATCCCGTTTCAATGGCATTATTCATAAAATCCAACAAGCCTGCTTGTAACTCATTATAGGATTTATTAGAAAGATACCAATGCACAGTCATTTCATCTGTTAAGTCAAATGCAATTGCTAAGTTAGGGCGAATTTGTTGTGCTGCTGCCACATCAATACTATTTGCAATGGTATAAGGAATTTTGCCTTCCGCTACTTGAATTAATAATTCCTCTTGGGTTAACTGCTTGTTATTCTGCCATTTAAGTGCAGGAAGTTTTTTCTGTGCAAGAGATAATAATTTTTCTAAGTCTTCCCCCGCAGAAATGATAATTTCTTGCTGTACTTGCGCTAAATCTTTCGGACGATTTTCACCTTTTTTATACACAAGCTGCCAAGAGGCAGAAGTATAAGAGGGCCCTAACTGAAATTTTTCTGCACGTTGAGGCTGGAATAAAAGATTCGCAGCTGCAATATCAATATTGTTGTTCTCTAATTCGTTAAAAAGTTGATCGTTATTTTCTAAGGTTTTAATTTGTAAACGAACCCCTAAATAATCAGCAAAGTTTTTTGCTAATTCGTATTCCAAGCCAGATTCGCCCTCATTCCCAATAAAATAGTAAATGGGATTGTTAATGGTGCCAACAATAAGGCTACCGCGATTTTTGATCATGGTGTAAGGGTTTTGCTCCGATTGCATAATTTTTTGCCAAGGGAAGACCATATCAATTGCCCAAAGTAATAATGCAAAGGCAGCAATAATACGTAAAAATAGACCTTTCAATAGATAAACCTTATAAATTGAGATAAGAGACGATTGTAACGAGAATTAAGACAATAAAAAAGCCCCTTTTACTTCAAGGGGCTGTTAAATAAGGATTAACGTTGGCGATCTCGTCGACCACGTTCATTAAAAGTGCGGTCGTTTTTATCGTTAAATTTACGCTGACGACGTTCACCATTACGCTCACCACGGAAGCGATCTTGACCACGATCTCCACGCTCATTACGGCGACCATCGCGACGGCCTTTTCCACCAAAGTCATTGCCACCACGTCCGCTGTCTGATTGTGTCGCGCCCATAAAGCTCATTTGCATTTGTTTATTTAAAACGCGAGTTTTACCGAATTGTTGAAGCAATTCTTTTGGCATGCCTTGTGGTAATTCAACAGTAGAGTAGTCATCATAAAGTTTGATATGGCCAATGTAACGGCTGTTAATATCACCTTCATTGGCGATAGCGCCTACGATATGACGCACTTCTACACCATCTGCACGACCTACTTCGATACGATATAAATCCATCGGTTGTGGTGTGCCGTAGCCTTTACGTTCACCACGACGTTCAGCTGAACGCGGATTTTCACGGCGATCACCGCGATCATTGCGGTCACGACGACGTTTATCCATTGGTGGATCAGGTGGAAGAATCAGTTTTTGTTTGCCTTGAAGCAACATCAACATGGCCGCAGCGATATCTTCTTGATCCTGATCTGCGGTGAATAAATCTTCCAATAAGCTGCGATACATTTCGAGATCGTGATGTTCCAATTGTTTGGTGATCTTATCTTGGAATTTCTTACGACGACACGCTTGTAACACTTCATGATTTGGTAATTCAACTTCATTGATTGGTTTTTTCATCAAGTGTTCGATATTACGAAGTAAACGGCGTTCACGTGGTTCAACGAATAACAATGCACGGCCAGAACGACCTGCACGACCAGTACGACCGATACGGTGAACGTAAGATTCTGCATCAAGTGGGATGTCATAGTTTACTACAAGACTGATTCGTTCAATATCGATACCACGCGCAGCAACATCAGTTGCAACCACAATATCAAGGCTGCCATTACGTAAGCGATCTAAGGTTTGTTCACGTAATTGTTGTGTCATATCACCGTTTAAAGCTGCAGCACGGAAACCGTGTTTTTCTAATAATTCAGTCACATCAAGTGTGCCTGTTTTAGTACGGGTAAAAATGATTGCCGCATCAAAATCTTCCACTTCTAAGAAGCGTAATAATGCATCATTTTTACGGAAACCTTGAACATACCAACAATTTTGCTCAATATCAGGTGCATTATCGTTATTTACTTTGATTTTCACTTCTTGCGGATTATTCATGAAGCGTTTTGTGATGCGACGAATTGGCTCAGGCATGGTTGCTGAGAAAAGGGCAGTTTGGTGCTCTTCCGGTAATTCAGCCATAACGGTTTCTACATCATCAATAAAGCCCATACGAAGCATTTCATCAGCTTCATCAAGTACGATAGCTTTTAATTCAGATAGATTTAATGTGTTACGACGGATATGATCCAAAATACGGCCTGGTGTACCAACAACAACTTGTGCACCTTGTTTTAATGCACGTAACTGGATGTCATAACGTTGACCACCATAAAGAGTAACGATATTGATGCCTTTGGCATATTTCATGAAATGTTCGCAAGCATCGGCAACTTGAATTGCAAGTTCACGTGTTGGTGCCATCACCAATAAT
>CABSZQ010000255.1 GCA_902482195.1 uncultured Haemophilus sp. | reverse complement strand
GATGAACAGGTTCTTCTGACATGGGAATAATGTGAGATTTTACCTTGAGTAATTCACGAATTAAGTTAATGGCTTCAATGGGGCGAATATGCATATCTTCTAAGGCTTTGAGCATTAAATTGCCTAAATTATGCCCAGAAAGTTCACCTTCACCAGTAAAGCGGTATTCAAATAATGCAGATGCCGTGCTTGGCTCAATGATGATTTGGTTTAAGCAATTACGTAGATCGCCCCATGCAATACCACCTTGTTCTTGGCGAATTCGACCCGTTGAACCGCCGTTATCTGTGGTGGTGACTATACCGGTTAAACGCTCTTTCATAAAACTAAGCGCCGATAATACACGCCCTAATCCATGACCACCACCAATGGCAACAATATGTTTGATTTCGTCTAAATGTTCATGACGGCTGTGACGAGATAAATCAGACATTTTTCTTCCTTTTTTACCTATAAATAATTATAAAAAATAATGTTATATATTTTTTTATATAAGTTAATGCTGTTATTTTTATCAATATAGTCGGGTTATTCTACCAAATTATTGCTATTAACCGCTTGCTTTTATTACAATACCAATACAATTTATTTTTAACGCATAACTCCGAGCTTGTTTAGCCTAAGTTTCATAGGAAATACGGCGGCAAGCCAATAACGCGGTACGTTATTCAGGGATACGCTGGAAACGGTTTATCCTCTCCATATTTAGAAAGGTGTAAAATGCAATCCATTCCTATCAAGAACGTAGGAGAGTCTCGCTTAGTCGATCCTTTCCAACGCCAATATTACTATCTACGACTGTCGATTACCGATCAGTGTAATTTTCGTTGTACCTATTGTTTACCTGATGGTTATCAACCCGAAGCTAACAAACCAAGTTTCTTAACCTTAAAAGAAATTACCCATCTTGCTCAAGCGTTTGCTGAAATGGGCACAGAGAAAATCCGTTTAACGGGTGGCGAACCGACTTTACGCAAAGATTTTATTTCTATTGCTGAAAGCATTGCTAATATTGATGGAATCCGTCAATTAGCCGTCACGACAAACGGCTATCGCATGGCAAAAGATGTGGCTGATTGGAAGAAAGCAGGGATTACGTCTATTAACGTCAGTGTTGATAGCTTAGATCCGAAAATGTTCCATCAAATTACAGGTATCAATAAATTTGATGACGTGATGCGTGGTATCGATCGTGCATTTGAGGTGGGCTACAACAAAGTCAAAGTCAATTCAGTTTTGATGAAAAATTTGAATGACAAAGAGTTTGAGCAATTCCTTGTTTGGGTGAAAGACCGCCCAATTCAAATGCGTTTTATCGAACTCATGCAAACGGGTGAAATGGATAGTTTCTTTGATAAATTCCATCTTTCAGGACAAGTATTAGCGGATAAATTGCTGCAAAACGGTTGGCAATTACAACACAAATCCCATACTGATGGTCCAGCTAAAGTATTCACGCATCCTGATTATGCAGGCGAAATTGGCTTAATTATGCCTTATGAGAAGAATTTCTGCGCAAGCTGTAATCGTCTCAGAGTATCAGCGAAGGGCAAACTTCATCTCTGTCTATTCGGCGAAGAAGGCATTGAATTACGTGATTTATTGCAATCCCATGAACAGCAAGATATTTTGCAAGCACGTATTTTTTCTGCACTGCAAGGCAAACGTGAACATCATTATTTGCATATCGGTGATAGTGGCGTAAGAAATCATTTAGCCTCTATCGGTGGCTAAAAGAAAATCGGTGAATTTTATTGTTCACTTATTTTGCTTTCGTCACACATGTAAAACATTCAATATTTTTACCGCACTTTATTTTATTATGACTACATTTACGCATATCAATTCTCAAGGCGAAGCCAATATGGTGGATGTTTCTGCAAAGGCAGAGACCGTTCGTGAAGCTCGTGCCGAAGCCATCGTTACTATGTCAAAAGAAACCCTTGCTATGATCGTGGAAGGCAAACATCACAAAGGCGATGTATTTGCTACTGCTCGTATTGCAGGTATTCAAGCTGCAAAACGTACTTGGGAACTTATCCCGCTTTGCCATCCCTTATTACTTTCTAAAGTGGAAGTGAATTTAGAGCCGTTACTTGAAACAAACCAAGTTCGTATTCAATCTCTTTGCAAATTAACCGGAAAAACCGGCGTAGAAATGGAAGCATTAACCGCTGCAAGTGTGGCAGCCTTAACCATTTACGATATGTGTAAAGCCGTACAAAAAGACATGGTGATTGAGCATGTTCGCCTGTTAGAAAAGAGCGGTGGAAAATCTGGTCATTTTATTGCGGAGGAAAAATAAGATGCTAAATATTTTATTTTTTGCTCAAACTCGTGAATTAATTGGCGTCGATTCTATTCAGCTTGAAGGCGATTTTGCAACAGCGGAAGCGGTGCGTGAACATCTTGCTCAAAAAGGTGATAGATGGGCGTTAGCGTTAGAAAAAGGGAAGCTTTTAGTCGCCATTAATCAAACCTTAATGCCATTAGAAAGTGCGGTCAAAAATGGCGATGAAATTGCGTTTTTCCCACCGGTAACAGGGGGCTAAATGACAGATATTCAAATTTCAGTACAAGAACAACCTTTCGATCAAAACGCCGTTTATCAATGGCTTTCTGAGCAACATTCGGTTGGCGCAACGGTTATTTTTGTGGGTAAAGTTCGCGATCTTAATTTAGGCGATGAGGTATCTAGTTTATACTTAGAGCATTATCCCGCAATGACAGAAAAAGCCTTACGTGAAATTGTAGAACAGGCGAAAGCGCGTTGGGATATCCAGCGAGTGTCGGTAATTCATCGTGTGGGACTTTTACATACTGGCGATGAAATTGTTTTAGTCGGTATCAGTTCTGCTCACCGAGGTGATGC
>CABSZQ010000254.1 GCA_902482195.1 uncultured Haemophilus sp. | reverse complement strand
TTGATTTTGGACGATGATCGCTTGCATTCACTTCATTTGGAACACTATCTCTTTGTGCGACTCTCGCTTTTTCTCGAGCAGTAACAGTATTACCACTTGTTACTCGAGAATTATAATCTTGCACAGTATTCATATCATACGCAGCAGCGCCATTACCAATACTTGAAGCTTCCTGAGGTGCAGTACATGCAGTTAAAACAGCTAATGCTGCAATAGAGATTAATTTTTTCATAAATTTTACCTTTTGTTACAAACCACTTTATTAAGTGTTTCTCTGCCTTCTTTGATCCGTTCGTTCGCCTTTCTTCTAACATTCGGATCTTCGTTATTTTCAATGTATTTCGCTACATTGGCATTCTTTATTGCATAAACAGGGATATACTGTGAATGTTTCGTTTCACCTTTTTTATAAATTGTGGCACCTAAAACACTACCATAATACTCGCTAGCATCATTAGGTTTAATGTAATAATTGCTAGAATTTGTTACATCTACGCCATCATCACTTTTAAAACCGCTACAAATCCCCGCAGGTGACAGAAACGTTGTTTTTGATGCCGCAGTTTCGTTAAATTTATATACTTCAAATTCAACACTATTGGCTAACTCTTCCATATCTTTTTCAGATTTAGGATCTAAACTTCTTTGGCCTTTTCCATCAATATATTTCACGGTTTCAGAAATATTACTTTCAGAAACATTGACTGAAACATTATTTTCAGGTGTCTTCGCTTTCGTTGCATACACAACGCTACTACCTTCGGCTAAAACAACTGATGATGCTAAAACACAAAAAGAGTAAATCCCAATTTTTTTCTTAAAATGACTCATAATAATTTGATTTTCTACGTTAATAATTATTTTCGTATAATTCAATAGGTAAATAATCTGGGTCTCTGAAGAAAGTGTACTTCATTCCTGCTAATTCATCAACCCTAATTGGTTCACAATCAATGCTATTTTCCAAAAGATAAGCGACATACTCATCAATATTCTCGACTTTAAATGCTAAATGCCGTAAACCACAGGCTTCTGGATTGGTGAGTCTTTGAGGCGGATTTGGAAATGAAAACAACTCGATTTGGCTCCCATCAGGAAAACTTAAATCTAATTTATAACTATCTCGTTCTGCCCGATAAGTTTCATTTAGCTGTTTTGCGCCTAAAATTTCCATATAAAAATGCTTCGAACGTGCATAGTTCGAAGCAATAATCGCAATATGGTGAAAACCTAATAATTGGGGTTTCATTATTTCTCCGGTGTGACACTCTTCGCTTTTTCTTCTTCCTGTAAAGCGAGTGCATCACGTGCCGCACGAATACTTTTCTCAAGCATTGGCACTCTAGGATCATCTGGTTCCAATAAACGTAACATCATTGCCCAGGTGACGGCTGCCATTTTATAATCCTCACCTTCAAAATAACTGAACGCAAGTAAACTTAATGCTTCAGGATTAGAATGATCTTGACGAATAATCTCACGTAAAAGCTGATTACCTTTCAGTTTATCCGTTTGATCTTCAGAAGACATTAACATACGCGCATAAGAAAGCTTATAATCTAGATTATCCGGCTCAAGTTTATTCGCTTGTTGATAACTATCAAAGGCTAATTTTCCATTACCCAAATTCATCCCAACCTGACCGAGCAACCACCATTTTTTAGCATCCTTTGGTGTTTTTTGTAAATCCAAACGAAGTGCGGTCGAAAATTGCTGCATTTCAGCATCTGTCATTGGGTTTGTGTCTTCTTCTTTGATTCGTTCAAAGAAGTAAGGTAATTTTGCCAATGTTTTTTCCATCATATCCTCGGCTTTCCAAGATCCCAAAGGGAAATAAGCCCCGCTAGCAATAATGGCTAAACCTAATAAGCCAGAAACAAACCACAACTTACTGTAATTTTTGGTATTTTTATCGATAGCTTGAGTTTCTTGCTGAGGAATATCTTCCAACAATGTTTTTTGTAGCTCTTGCTTGAGTTGTTCAACATTTTCAACTAAACCCTGTTGATTATCTTGCTCAATCTCTTGCAAACGAGAAAAATATAACGCCTTATTTAATTCATCACGTTTTTTATCTTCTTTTGCTTTAACTGAACGCAACAAGGGATAAAAACAAATCAATGCCACGACTAAAGTGAGCGCAATAATACTTAATGCAAAATTCATTATTTATCCTTTTCTTTGAGTAAAGCCGATAAACGTGCATTCTCTTCATCATCTAAAATTGCGTCAGAATTTACCGAACTTGAGCTGTTAGATTTACGTTTAAATACAAATAGAATGCCAATCAATACTAACAAAATTGGGGCAATCCATAATACGATTGTCGACGTCGTCATTGGTGGATCATAAGTCACAAAATTGCCATAACGTTGAATCATATAATCCACCACTTCATTTCGATTTTTGCCTTCTTGCAACAATTCAAACACTTTGCCACGCATATCTACGGCAATGGTTGCATTAGAATCGGCAATATTATTATTTTGACATTGTGGACAACGCAGTTCTTGTGTTAATTGGTGATAGTCCTTTTCTTGCTCTGGTGAAGCAAAATTTAGCGCATCAATTGCGGCAGTCGCTGAGAGACTCACAAAAAGTGCGGTTAAAAAAAGCCATGATTTTTTCATTATGGTTTCTCCGCGAGTTTGTCATAAATCGGTTTCAAAGTTTCATTCCAAACGCGTTCATTTACATCACCCGCTAAGCGATAATGAATCACGCCTTTACCATCGACGATGAATGTTTCCGGTGCGCCATAAACACCCAAATCTAATGCAAAAGAACCTTTTTCATCTTTAAGCACAAGACTATAAGGATTACCTAAATCTTTTAGCCATTTTACAGCTTTTGGTGATTCATCTTTATAGTCGATACCAATGATTGTTACGCCTTGTTTAGCCAATTGATTCAAGTATTGATGCTCTGCATAACA
>CABSZQ010000253.1 GCA_902482195.1 uncultured Haemophilus sp. | reverse complement strand
GCGATGGCCTTATTATGTCGTCCAAAACTACTGATTGCTGATGAGCCCACCACCGCTTTAGATGTGACCGTTCAAGCGCAAATCATGACTTTATTAAATGAGTTAAAACGTGAATTTAATACCGCAATTATTATGATTACCCATGATCTTGGTGTGGTAGCAGGTATTTGCGATCAAGTCATGGTGATGTATGCTGGACGAACCATGGAATACGGCACAGCGGAACAAATTTTCTATCATCCGACTCATCCTTATTCCATTGGCTTAATGGATGCAATTCCTCGCTTAGACGGCAATGAGGAACACTTGGTAACCATTCCTGGCAATCCACCAAATTTGTTACATTTGCCAAAAGGTTGTCCATTCTCACCACGTTGCCAATTTGCTACCGAACAATGCCAAACTGCGCCAAAACTGACTACATTTAATCACGGTCAATTACGTAATTGTTGGTTACCAGCGGAGAAATTTAACCTATGACAGTCTCAAACAACAAAGAATTACTCCTTGAAGTCAATCACTTAGGCGTTAGTTTTAAAATTAAAAATGATAAATCCCTTTTCTTCGCCAAACCTCAAACCTTAAAAGCAGTAAAGGATGTTTCCTTTAAGCTTTATGAAGGTGAAACCCTCGGTGTAGTAGGTGAATCTGGTTGTGGTAAATCCACACTTGCACGTGCCATCATCGGCTTAGTCGAAGCGAGTGAAGGAGAAATCTTGTGGCTTGGTAAAAATTTACGAAAACAATCAGCTAAACAATGGAAAGATACTCGCAAAGATATCCAAATGATTTTCCAAGACCCTCTCGCCTCTCTCAATCCGAGAATGAACATTGGCGAAATCATTGCCGAGCCATTAAAGATCTACCAACCTCACTTAAGTGCCGCTGAAGTGAAAGAAAAAGTGCAAGCTATGATGTTGAAAGTTGGGCTTTTACCCAACTTGATTAACCGCTATCCGCATGAGTTTTCTGGTGGCCAATGTCAGCGTATCGGTATCGCTCGAGCGTTAATCATTGAGCCTAAAATGATCATTTGTGATGAACCCGTTTCTGCGTTAGATGTGTCGATTCAAGCTCAAGTGGTAAATTTATTAAAATCCCTACAAAAAGAAATGGGGCTTTCCTTAATTTTCATCGCTCATGATTTAGCGGTGGTAAAACACATTTCTGACCGCGTGTTAGTGATGTATTTAGGCAATGCCATGGAATTAGGCAGTGATGAGGAAGTATATAACAATACCAAACATCCTTATACCAAAGCCTTAATGTCTGCAGTTCCGATTCCCGATCCGAAATTGGAACGCAATAAGTCCATCGAATTACTTGAAGGTGATTTGCCTTCGCCAATTAATCCGCCGTCTGGTTGCGTGTTCCGTACTCGCTGCCTAAAAGCCGATGAAAATTGTGCGAAACAAAAACCACCTTTCACCAGCCAAAACAACAGCCATTTTGTGGCTTGCTTGAAGGTCTTATAAAACAAAAAGTGCGGTCAACATTCGCCGCACTTTTTACTTTTACAATTCTAATTTTTCTTCAATCACTTTAGCCAAATCATCTAGCATTGCATAGCGTTTGCGATACATAGAACGTTTCTTACTCGGTACCTCATCAAGATTTCTATCGATCTCTAAAGGCAATTCCCAATAGTCTTTCAACTGTCCACCTGATTCAGAAAAAATCGCATCATAATCTACAACATAATGTGAACTTTGAATAAAACGCGATTTATTTTGATATTTTTGAGGAATACCTAACAATTGATTAAAGCCCAACACTTTCGTCAATGCTTTCATCGTTTCCACCATCAAATAAGCGGGGCGCAAACCATAACAAGTTTTTGTGAGTTGCTTGACCATCTCTTTAGAACCTTCAAAATTGGGCCCCTGCACTACAGAAATAAGCAATGACTCGCCAAGTTTGGCAAAAGTGGGTAAATACACTAATTCATTACGTGGTTTATGCCATAACTCCAATACCCAATAGCCTTCCATTGGTTGGTGTGTGGTCATCGACAATGTCATTTCAAAATCAGGAATTACCACCCCAAAACTTAATGGCGTTTTATAAATGGGTGTTGAAAGTGCGGTCAATTTTTCAGGTAAAAAACGTAGATTATCGCAGATAGCTTGGAAACGCTGCTTACGGTTAAAACGTTTATCTAAAAAGCGATAAACTAACGGATAACTATAATCTGCATGTTCATTTAATAATTTCACAAGGAAAGGATGCTGATTAATAAATTGCTCAAATTGAGCAATTAATCCACGGTGTAAAAAAGCACGAAGACGATAACGTAGGCGCTTAAGCGTATAAGAACGCCCAGGTCTATCGGGATAAACGGCTTCCGCTTTTGGCCAGCGATATTGATTCTCTTGAGATTCCATAGTAAAAAATAATTAAAGATACTTTAAATCAATGCAAAGCGCGCATTCTCTCATAATTTCAGCAATTTTTCTATTTGTGATATGCTAGGATCAATTGATGAAAGGAACCATTATGTCTGAAATTAAACTGAATTATCATAAAACGCATTTTCTTACGAGCGCCCCAAATATTCGTTCCATCCCAGAAGATACTGGAATTGAAATTGCTTTTGCAGGACGCTCAAATGCAGGAAAATCAACCGCACTTAATGCGTTAACCAATCAAAAAAGCTTAGCCAGAACGTCTAAAACACCTGGTCGTACACAGCTCATCAATCTTTTTGAGGTAGAGCCGAATTGTAAATTGGTGGACTTACCTGGCTATGGTTATGCTGCTGTTCCTGAGAAAATGAAAATCGAGTGGCAAAAATCCCTTGGGGAATATTTGCAAAAACGCGAATGTTTAGGCGGACTTGTTGTTTTAATGGATATTCGCCATCCTTTAAAAGATCTCGACCAACAAATGATTGAATGGGCTGTTTCTGCTGACTTACCGGTTATGTTACTTTTAAC
>CABSZQ010000252.1 GCA_902482195.1 uncultured Haemophilus sp. | reverse complement strand
CTTTACCACCCAAGAAACCATGACCAATGCGAATTCTGCGCGTGATTGGTTATTGGCGGCAGCGAAAGATAACAGCGCGGTGGCAAAACACTTTGCCGCACTTTCGACCAACGGTAAAGCGGTAGCGGAATTTGGTATTGATACAAACAATATGTTTGAATTCTGGGATTGGGTTGGTGGCCGTTATTCTTTATGGTCTGCAATCGGTCTTTCAATCGCACTTTCAATTGGCTTTGATAATTTTGAAGCACTATTAAGTGGTGCGCATGAAATGGATAAACATTTCCGTACAGCACCATTAGAAAAAAATATCCCAGCAACATTAGCGTTAGTAGGCTTATGGAATACCAACTTTCTTGGTGCACAAACTGAAGCAATTTTACCTTATGACCAATATTTACACCGTTTTGCGGCTTATTTCCAACAAGGCAATATGGAATCAAACGGTAAATATGTCGATCGTAATGGTAATGTTATCTGTGATTATCAAACTGGTCCAATTATTTGGGGTGAACCAGGTACAAACGGTCAGCATGCGTTCTATCAATTAATTCACCAAGGTACGATGTTAATTCCTTGTGACTTTATCGCGCCGGCACAAAGTCATAATCCATTAGGTGATCACCACAGCAAATTGTTATCAAACTTCTTTGCGCAAACTGAAGCACTTGCTTTCGGTAAAACCAAAGAAGAAGTTGAAGCAGAGTTTGTGAAAGCGGGTAAATCGTTGGATGAGGTAAAAGACATTGTGCCATTTAAAGTCTTTACGGGTAACAAACCGACCAACTCTATTTTAGTGCAAAAAATGACACCATTTGTTCTTGGTGCATTAATTGCCATGTATGAGCACAAAATTTTTACACAAGGCGTGATTTTCAATATCTTCAGTTTTGACCAATGGGGCGTGGAATTAGGTAAACAATTAGCGAACCGAATTCTTCCTGAATTGGCAGACAAAGAGAAAGTTTCAAGCCATGATAGCTCAACAAATGGATTGATTAACCAATTCAAAGCATGGCGCTAAGATAGTGTAAAGTAAAAGTGCGGTCAAAATTGACCGCACTTTTTTATTTTAATCAAACTGATTTGACTTTCCACATACAAGCTACGCTGATAAAAATTAGTGCCACAGCGACATAAAAAATAGAGTTGTAATGCCAAATTTCTGCAATAATACCCGCAATCGGTCCTCCAATAATCCAACTACTTTTCGCTGCATTACTAAATAGCGTAGTGGCTGTGCCCATTTTAGTCGGCATTAAGTCTTGGAAATACACCATCCCAATGGTAGCGGTGATACCGATAAAAATCGCATTAAGCATTTGTAATCCGATAAGCTGCCAAGTTTGCTCAGCGAATAATAAACTTGAATAGAAGGCGAGACCGGAAACTAAAGCAATCATCATCAAGCGTTTTTTACTGAAGTATTTGGTGAGATAGCCCGCAAAAATCATCACAGGAATTTCCAATCCCGCAGCTGTCCCCATCAATGTCCCTGCCAGTTCTTTGTTTAAATGTAATTCATTAATCACAAATAATGGCATATTAATGAGATACATGCTGTTACAGGTCCAAAGTAATAGGTTAGCGATAAACAAGTAAATTACACTTTTTCTTGGTGGCGTATTGTCTAAAACCTCTTGATTTTTAACCGCACTTTGACGAGGAATTTTCGGCAATAATTTGCTGACGCCTGCACATAGTAAAAAGACAGAACCTGCCACCAAATACATGTAATCAAAGCCCCAGTTTAACGCAATGAAAAAAGAAAGCGGTGGCCCAACAATCCAAGCCAATGAGATTTGAGTTCGCATAATTGTGGTGAACATCACTGCTTCACGATGGCTGCTTTCAGCATATTCTCGTGCTAAAGCAAAAGATTGCGGATTAGCGGATGAGCCCAATCCTAATAGTGTTGTACCGATAATAATCAACACATAATAATTTCGACTATAAGCAAAAATGAGACAGCCAAGCACGGCAATCAAACAGCAAACAATCATTACTTTGCGACGATCATCTTGCTTATCAGAATATTTTGCGAGAATTTGGCTCAAGATAATGCCAATAATGGCATTGACTGAATAGAACAAGCCCACAAAAAAAGGTGAAACTTGAATCTCTTGAGAGAGATATAAACTCAAGGTCGGCGTTTGAAAGGCAGAGGCAATCCCTGTTAAAAAGGCAATCAATAGAAAATTGAACGCCACAATATTGGATGGTGTTGAGTTTTGTTGTTGAACAAACATAGTCATTAATTTTAATAAAAGAGCGTAGTGGGAAATAAAAGTGCGGTTAATTTTAACCGCACTTTCATGTTTTATTTTGTTGCGTTAGAACGTTTATCTAATTCGGCTTTGATCTTAGCCATATTTTCTTGCGTGAAGAAATTATCAATATTTTTCCAAACAGAATGATAGCCGTAAGGGCCTTGTTGCATTTCACGTTTGGCTTCATTGAGATCCCAATTTTGATAAATCACACGGTAGCTTGCAACAATTAAGCCAGTTCTGTCAGCGCCATGATAACAATGCACTAAAACCGCACCATTTTTTTGATGTTGTTTAATTTGCCACAAAATATCAGCAACTTCCTCTGGGCTGATTGACCAAGTTAGTAATGGGGTATTAATTAAATTGATCTTAGTATGACCAAATGCTTGTTTATCATCATTACGGTCAAAAAAGCGTAAATTCACAATAGTGTGAATATTCAATTTATTTAATAACGCTTCAGATTGGGCTTCTAATTGCTCACTACGGTAAAATTTATCATCAATCTGATATAAATTTTCCTGTTCGCTGATTAGAGTAGCCCAATGTTCTGTATTTTTTGGCGGTTCACTTGGTGTTGTCGTACAGGCGACTAATGAAAAAGCTGTTAAAGCAAAAAGGACATTTTTGCTCATCTTGTATAAGATGAAGTATTTTTCTAATAAC
>CABSZQ010000251.1 GCA_902482195.1 uncultured Haemophilus sp. | reverse complement strand
CTTGTTTATGGGTCTCGGGAATAATAAAAAAGACAAGCAATGCAGCAAGAAATCCCATGATGCCAATCACATAAAAAATCATATGCCAGTGGAAATATTTCACAATATACCCACCAATTATTGGCGCAACAAGTGGCGCGATCATGAAGACAAGCGTGATGGTGGACATGATTCGAGAGAGTTGATCTTTGCTAAATAAATCTCGTAATAAAGCGCCTGAAAGCACAACAGGCGCCGCCCCAAAGAAACCTTGAATAAAACGTAGCGCAGTGAAACTGCCAATAGAATGAATACCCGTTAAAATAATAGCCGTGATAGCGCCAATAATTACCCCTAATAAAATAATCGGTTTACGACCAAAACTATCGCCAAAGGGCCCCCAGAATAATTGCCCTGCTGCCATACCGTAAGCAAAGAATGTCAGCGTGTGCTGAACTTGCTCGGAGTTGATATTTAAGTCTTCGGCAATATTTAAAAAGGACGGAATATACATATCCACGCCTAAAGGCGGTAGCATCGAGAGGATGCCGAGCGTGGCGATAAAAATAAAGGTAGGTTTAATATTTTGGCTCATATTATTTCACTAAATTGTCGATTTCTTCCCGAGTGAGTGGACGAAATTCGCCTTCTTCTAAGCTTTCATCTAATTCAACGTTACCTATTCTCCAACGGTGTAGCGCAACGACTTTATTACCAAGTGCAGCAAACATTCGTTTCACCTGATGATAGCGCCCTTCAGAGATAGTCAAATTCACGTTGTAATCATCTAATACTTCTAATTTCGCCGGCTTAGTGGGTTCTTTTTCGCCACGTAGCAGAATGCCTTCTTCACAGGCTGAAGTATAATGGTTTTCAACTGGATCGGCTAAAGTAACTAAATAGGTTTTTTCGCATTGATGTTTTGGTGAAGTAATACGATGTGACCATTGACCATCATCCGTTAATAGCACGAGTCCTGTGGTATCCACATCTAATCGACCAGCACTGTGTAACTTGCCAGAAAGAGGCGGTTCAAAGAATTGATAAATGGTTGGGTAGTCACCATCATCGTGAGAGCAAACGTAGCCTTGTGGCTTATGCAACATAAAATATTGCCCTTCTTCTACCCAAGGCAATAATTCATCTTCAAAATAAATTTCATCTTTTAGGCTTACTTTGGTCGCACTATTTTTCACAATTTCACCATTAATTTTGACCGCACTTTGGCGAATGGCCTTGGTGGCTTGTGAACGGGTTAAGCCTGTATTCTCGGCAATAAATTTATCTAGTCGCATCGTAAACTCTTATTTTTGATTGAACCAGCTGACGTAATCAAACTGATCGTAATATTTTTCGCCATTCCAACCGGAAAAAGTAAATAAATCGCCCACTTCTCCTTCGTTTTCAAAGCCTTTAATGTAGAAAGCGGATTTTAATTCGGGATATGGCTTGTGGGTAAAGACGACTTTGTTTGGATAAGGTAAGCTATCGAAGGCTTGCAAGTCTTCATATTTTACACCTTTTCCACCATCTTTATCTGTCATCATAATAAACAAATTATCGAGGTCTAAACGCTGTGAGCGAGCTTCCCACTTTTCCCGAGCCTCTTGTTTGGAGTGGTAGTGCATAAAGTGCACTTTAAGATCACCTAATAGACCAACTGGGTACGGTTTTTCTGTTTGTATAAATTGAAGCGGTTGTCCTTGATAGAATGTGATGTTCTGTAGATAGCGAACAAAATCTCTTGGGTCTAAATAAAGGTTAACAAACGGAGAATTAAAAGGCTGATTGAGGTCGTGCAAAATAAATGCACCGACACAGTTTGCTGAAATCACTGACATGCCTTGGTTAGTTAACCGTTTTTGAAAGGTTTTGTTAATCGCTTTCCGTTGTAATTTATTGATGGCACTTCTAAATTTAGAAAACAAACTCATTATTTACATCCTGCATGTTTTTTTGCGACATAGTAACGTTTTTGGCTCAAAATGTGAAGAAAAGACAAAAAGCGCGGTCGATTTCACTCATATTTTGTAATAAATTTGTAAAATTTTTGCGGTATATCACAAATTTCTCTAAAAAAGAGAGTATAATGGCGCAAATTTTATTTAGCCTAAGTGAAAATGGAGTATTTTTATATGAGTGAACAATTGCGCCAAGCTGCATTAGATTTTCATGAATTCCCAATTCCGGGGAAAATTGCCGTTACCCCAACCAAATCGCTAGAAACCCAACATGATTTAGCCCTTGCTTATTCTCCCGGTGTTGCAGAGCCTTGCTTAGAAATTGAAAAAGATCCTTCTGCTGCAAGCCGTTATACCGCTCGTGCTAACTTAGTTGCCGTGATTTCAAATGGTACAGCTGTATTAGGTTTAGGAAATATTGGTGCACTTGCCTCAAAACCTGTCATGGAAGGGAAAGGGGTATTGTTCAAAAAATTTGCCGGTATCAATGTATTCGATATTGAAATCAATGAACATGATCCAGATAAATTAATCGATATTATCGCTTCATTAGAACCTACTTTTGGTGGGATTAACCTTGAAGATATCAAAGCACCGGAATGTTTCCACATTGAAAAAGCATTGCGTGAACGAATGGGAATTCCGGTATTCCATGATGACCAACATGGTACTGCCATTATCGTCGGTGCAGCAGCATTAAACGGTTTAGAAATTATTGGTAAAAATATTGCAGATGTTCGCTTAGTAGTAAATGGCGCAGGTGCTTCAGCTATTGCTTGTACTAACTTGCTTCGTGCATTAGGTTTCAAAAAAGAAAATATCACCATGTGTGACTCTAAAGGTGTGATTTTCAAAGGCCGTGGCGATAACATGGATGAAACCAAACAATTCTACGCGATTGAAGATAATGGCTGGCGTACATTAGCCGATGCGGTTAACGGTGCAGATGTATTCTTAGGTTGTTCTAAAGCAGGTGCGTTAAAACCTGAAATGGTGAAAACCAT
>CABSZQ010000250.1 GCA_902482195.1 uncultured Haemophilus sp. | reverse complement strand
TGATTGGCTTCAACGAAAAAGAATATATTGCAGCATTTAAGTAGTATTAAAGTAGGGGGATTTTATCTATTTTGGCGTTAGCTCAATTGGTGCTGGCAGTAGTATGTTTACCAGAAATGCATAAGTAAATAGTCATCTTTTAACCTTGCCTTTTGCACTTAATAAGAATAAGATTCATTACAGTATTGTTACAATCTCAATCATTGATGTGATAAATGTTTCATAACTGTTGGTATTTTTTGAAAGATTTTATGTGGTTGAATTGTGGTTTTTATGACTCAAGTGCCAAAACAAGGGATTGATTATGCATAGCAAATCTTATTTTGCCCTCCTTCCTCTTTCATTTTTTATATCTAATGCTTTTGCTGAGGATACGCAGTCTGTAACACTACTGGATCCTATTGTGGTAACAGGTGTTACTCAGACGAATACCAATTCAGTCAAACTTAATCCTAAAACAACGCTTCAACCTTTACCTGCTGGTGATGGTGCAGATTTATTGCAATCTGTGGCAAATATGAGCGTGATTCGTAAAGGTGGGAGTTCTGGCGATCCGTTATTTCGCGGCTTAGGTGGTTCTCGCTTGAATATTCAAGCAGACGACCAATTCATTTATGGTGGGTGTAGCAACCGAATGGATCCGCCAACAGCTTATATTTTCCCATCAGCTTATGATGAAGTTGTGGTGACCAAAGGTCCCCAAACTGTAACTGAAGGTTCTGGCTTGGTGGCTGGCGCAGTTCGTTTTGTTCGTAAAGAGCCTGAATTTGATACTCAAAATACCTATTTAAACGGCAGTGTCACACTTGGCGGAAACAAACGTAGAGATGCTTATTTCGATGCGATGGCGGGTGGTAAATATGGTTATTTACGTACGAGTATGTCACACAATGAGGCTGGTAATTACAAAGATGGCGATGGCAATCGAGTTCATTCCTCTTTTGAGCGCCGTAATCAAATGTTACAGCTTGGTTTCACACCGACAGAAAACACCTTATTGACCGGAACTTATGAGCGTAGTCGAGGCGAAGCGGCTTATGCGGATCGAATGATGGATGGGAGTAAGTTTGATCGTGATGCGTGGAATGTGCGATTTGTACAACGTAATATTACACCATGGTTCACTGAACTTGAATTACGTTACGGTCAAAGCAAGATTGATCATGTGATGGATACTTATAGTATGCGTTATTTAAGCATGAAGGGAAATCAAGTTAAAAAAGCAATAAATCCAAAACGTGAAACCAATACAGGGCATTTGAAAGCAACCTTTGATTGGCCGGATATTAATTTGCAAACAGGCATTGATTATATGCGTGATAAACACCTTTCACGTATGGAAATGAATGGTGAAGGATACAGACATAAACCTTATCAACCACAGCAAAACTTTACTCAATGGGGTGGATTTGTTGAGGGAGCCTGGACGGCAAGCGATAGTCGTAAGTTTATTTCTGGTTATCGTTATGATGAAGTGAAAGCTGAATACGACACTTTAATGGCAAATCACCCAAATAAACACCATACGTATGGTTTACATTCAGGTTTCTTCCGTTGGGAAGAAGAAATCAATGGCATTAAATATTATGCCGGTGTAGGGATAGCAGAGCGAGCGCCAGATTATTGGGAACGCCGTGCAAGCCAAGTTTTAGATAAAGAGCAAAACCGTCAAATTGATACGGGATTGATGTGGAAGAATGATACTTTTGATTTTTCTGTGTCGCTATTTGGTAGTGATGTCCACGATTTCATTCTGTTAGAACGAGTAGGTAAAGATGTCTCGGCTCGTAATATCAAGGCAACTCGATTAGGCGGCGAAATTGAAGGTAAATGGAAATTTGCACGTCACTGGGAAATCGGTAGTAGTCTGGCTTATACCTATGGTAAAAATCGCACGGACGACCGTCCACTTGCTCAAACACCGCCATTAGAATGGAAAAACTCATTAACTTGGGATAATGAAACCTTGAGCGCGGGAGTATTATGGCGAGTAGTTTCAGCACAAAAACGCTATGCAGCGGGACAAGGCAACATTATTGGGCAGGACATTGGTGCTTCCGCTGGTTTTGGAACCTTATCCTTTAATACAGGGTGGAAAATTAATAAATATGCCACTTTGCAGGGCGGAATTGATAACTTATTTAATAAATCCTATGCAGAATTTGTGAGTAAAGGCGCAGATCCTTCAGCGGGGCTTCAAACTGTTCGAGTGAACGAGCCAGGACGTCAATATTGGTTACGCTTGCAAGTTCAATTCTAGGATTCTTCATAAACGAATAAAAACGGATAACGAGGTTATCCGTTTTTTATTTGAACAGATTTAAATTGAAGGAAAATTTTGTTAAATTAGACCGCACTTTTAGTCGTCACTGAATATTATGAAACAAAAAACTATTGAGCTTGCACAAGCATTAATTCGTCGCCCCTCTATTAGCCCAAATGATGAGGGCTGTCAGCAACTAATTGCGAAACGTTTGGAAAAACTCGGCTTTGAAATTGAATGGATGCCTTTCAACGACACGTTAAATTTATGGGCAAAGCATGGTGTTGGTGAGCCGGTCATCGCCTTTGCAGGGCATACCGATGTGGTGCCGACGGGAGATGAAACGCAATGGGCTTATCCGCCGTTTTCTGCCGAAATTGAGGATGATATGCTTTATGGTCGTGGTGCGGCAGATATGAAAGGCTCATTGGCAGCAATGATTGTGGCGGCGGAAGAATATGTGAAAGCTAATCCGAATCATAAGGGGACGATTGCTTTGTTGATTACTTCTGACGAAGAGGCAGCCGCGAAAGATGGCACCATACGTGTTGTCGAAACCTTAATGGCGCGCGGTGAGAAAATCACTTATTGCATGGTAGGCGAGCCGTCTAGTTCAAAAACATTAGGCGATGTAGTTAAAAATGGCCGCCGGGGCTCGATTACAGGTAATCTCTACATTCAAGG
>CABSZQ010000249.1 GCA_902482195.1 uncultured Haemophilus sp. | reverse complement strand
TAATAATACGATCGATATTCGCCGCGATGGGTTTCAACCCATCATAATAATCTGGACGAGCAATTTCATTTTGTCTTGGGTGAATAGCTTCAATCACGCCACTCACACCTTGGAGTTGCTCATTGCCTTGTCGCCAAATCACTTTGTCACCAACCACGAGACTAGAAAGTGTACGACGTAAATTACAACGGAAAATTTCGCCTTGCGCGTTTTCTACATCTGCATGAACTGAATAACGCGTAACGACTACCCCATCTTGGCTTTCACCTAGCATATCATCTTGCCATTCCACTTCTTTCTTCTTATGGCGATGCAAGGCTTTTGCATTATTTGATTGAATTCGACGAGTTTGATTTTGCGTTAGTTTACGTTTGCTCATAAAGTACGGTCGTTTTTTCCGATGTTTTTCGTTAAAATAAACGGGATTAAAAATGTTCATAGGATACCTTATATTATGCAATTAGATAAACAAAATCTGATTTGGATCGATTTAGAAATGACAGGATTGGATCCTGAAAAAGAACGCATTATTGAAATCGCGACCATTGTGACCGATAAAGATCTCAATATTTTAGCGGAAGGCCCTGTGATTGCGGTGCATCAAAGTGATGAATTATTAAACAAAATGTCGGAATGGTGCGTAAAAACCCACACGGCAAATGGCTTAGTTGACCGTGTCAAAGCGAGCAAACTCACCGAACGTGCAGCAGAATTACAAACATTAGATTTTTTAAAACATTGGGTACCGAAAGGTGCTTCACCGATTTGTGGCAACAGCATCGCACAAGATAAACGCTTTCTTTATAAATATATGCCTGATTTAGCCGATTATTTCCACTATCGTCATATAGATGTCAGCACATTAAAAGAATTGGCTTCTCGCTGGAAACCAGAAATTTTAGATGGATTTAAAAAAGGTAATACTCATTTAGCACTTGATGATATTCGTGAATCAATTAAAGAGTTAGCTTACTACCGTGAGCACTTTATTAATCTGGGTTGATGAAAACTTAGGCAAACTCAATCATTTGCGAAATCTGCGCTTGCGTTGAATAAATTTTTTCGTATAATGTTGCCTCATTCACCAATGTGAAATGCGGGAATAGCTCAGTTGGTAGAGCACGACCTTGCCAAGGTCGGGGTCGCGAGTTCGAGCCTCGTTTCCCGCTCCAAATTCTCAATCCGTTGCTGAAAAGCAGCGGATTTTTTTATTGTATTTTCCCTACATATTCCCTTCAAAATACGATAAAATCCCCCAGAAACTTTAACCTAAAAAATCACGCTAAGAATGACCGAATTAACCCAATACATTCCTGATGAAGGCACGATGCTCCGTTTTGGTAAAAAACTCGCAGAAGTGCTTGTAAAACAACCGAAAGATAATGCCATTGTGCTTTATTTTAATGGCGATCTTGGTGCCGGGAAAACCACCCTGACTCGCGGAATGGTGCAAGGTTTAGGCTACCAAGGCAATGTTAAAAGCCCTACTTATACGTTAGTGGAAGAATATAGCATTGCTGGAAAAATGATTTATCACTTTGATTTATATCGTCTTGCCGATCCTGAAGAATTGGAATTTATGGGCATTCGTGATTATTTCAGCCAAAATTGTATCTGCTTAATCGAATGGGCAGAAAAAGGTGAAGGTATTCTGCCTGAGGCTGATTTACTGGTGAATATTGATTATTACGATGATGCTCGCAACATTACGCTAATTGCTCAAAATCCAGTGGGCGAGCATATTTTGACACAACTATAAAACTGACTTACATGAAAGCAAAATTTTCGTTTCTTTTTGGAATATTTTCTCTAATTTCTACTACTGTATTTGCCGCGCCACAATGGACAATTGCCATTGATCCCGGCCATGGCGGTAAAGATCCCGGTGCAATCGGAAAAAACCTCGGCATTTATGAAAAGAATGTCACCCTTTCTATCGCTCGAGAATTAAAAGCCTTATTAGATAAAGATCCTAATTTCAAAGGTGTCTTAACACGCAGTAGCGATTACTACATTTCCGTGCCAGAACGTTCTGAAATCGCACGTAAATATAAAGCTAATTTTCTCGTATCTATCCACGCCGACTCCTCCCTGAATTCAGACCAACGTGGTGCATCAGTTTGGGTGCTATCCAATCGCCGTGCCAATGATGAAATGGGACAATGGTTAGAAGATGATGAAAAACGCTCTGAGCTTTTAGGTGGTGCAGGAAAAGTACTTTCCAATAACAATGACAAATATTTAGATCAAACCGTACTCGATCTACAATTTGGTCATAGCCAACGTACAGGCTATGAACTTGGTAACAGCATTTTACGTCGTTTTGCTCGCGTGACCTCATTAAGCCGCAGTACCCCACAACATGCAAGCCTTGGCGTATTACGCTCTCCCGATATTCCTTCAGTTCTGGTGGAAACGGGATTCCTTTCCAATATGGAAGAAGAACAGAAACTGAATACCATTGCTTATCGTCGTCGTATTGCTTATATGATTTACGAAGGTTTGGTTGCTTATCGTAATGGTAATTTAAAAGCAATTGCCGTTCCACCTAGTGATGAGCAAGACAGCAAATCTACAAAATCAAACGATAAAAACAATGAAAAATCTGACCGCACTTCAGATGTCAAAGACAGCGGTATTCGCCATAAAGTGAAACCGGGTGAAAGCATTGGTAGTCTGGCGAACAAATATGATGTCAAAGTCAGCGAAATCATTGAGTTAAATAAACTGAAACGCAAAGAACTTTGGTTAAATGAAACCATTAAGATTCCTGATAATGGCAAAGGCAAAAAAGCGGAAGAACCGATCAAAAAAGAAGAGAAAAACACCGAAAAAGCTGACCAAACTTCCGATGTCAAAGACAGCGGTGTACGTCATAAAGTGAAACCAGGTCAAAGCATTGGTAGCTTGGCGAACAAATATGATGTGAAAGTCAGTGAAATTATTGAGTTAAAT
>CABSZQ010000248.1 GCA_902482195.1 uncultured Haemophilus sp. | reverse complement strand
TTTTACACGTTTCTTTTGACCTAATGGACTAATGCCACCGACCAGATACCCCGTGCTTTTTTGTGCCGAATCTTTATCAGCCATTTCCACTTTTTTGACACCAATTGATTTTGCCGCTTTTTTTAAACTCAACATATTTGCCGTGGAAAGCACAAAACACGCTAATTTTTTCTGATCACCATTTTCAGCGACTAAAAGTGTTTTAAAGGATTGGTGCGGATCAAGCCCAAGTTTTTCAGCGGCTTCATCGCCAAAATGCGTATTGTTAGGGTCATGATCATAGGTATGGAGAGTAAAAGGAATTTTATTTTTCTTTAGTAAATCAATTGCCGGTGTCATCTGATTTCCTTATGTATTTATGCGTCTTTTTTCTGTAGAATGAATCGGTTCAGAACATTTTACAGCGGAGAGAAAAATGGACGCAAGCCTAAATATTGCTATTGCAGCAGAATTTGATCTATGTGAAAAAATTGCCGAAGCCCTTGAACAAAGTGAGCTAGATATAGGCAAGGTTTCTATCGTAGAAATTTATCCTTTTGAAGAAGAGCAAGCGGTGCGTTTTCGCAATAAAGCCGTTGCTCAATTAGCCACTGATGAGATTGAGTGGGATAGCGTTAATTATCTTTTCTTCGCAGGCCAAATTGACCAAGCCCCTTTATTAGCTCAAGCCGCAGAAAGTGGCTGTGTGGTGATTGATTTAAAAGGGATTTGCTCTGCATTGTCTGATGTACCCGTCGTAGTTCCTACAATCAATGAAGAAAATCTGACTGAATTAAGACAACGTAACATTGTGAGCCTGCCCGATCCGCAAGTGAGTCAATTAGCCTTATCTCTACTACCAATTATTCAACAAACGAATTTAACTCAAGTTTTTGTAACGTCACTTTTACCCGCTTCTTATACAGATGGTGAAACCGTAAATAAACTTGCTGGACAAACTGCTCGTTTACTGAATGGTATGCCATTGGAAGAAGGTGAAACCCGTTTTGCTTTTGATGTGTTTCCACAACAAGCGGCTAATTTAAATCTGCAATTACAAAAAATCTTCCCGCAGTTAGACAGTGTTATTTTCCATCAAATTCAAGTGCCTGTATTCTACGGCATGGCACAAAAAGTGACCGCACTTTCAGATTATGAATTTGATTTCCAACCACAGCAAAGCGAATTGATTGAATTACATGATAGCCTTATTACCCCCGTGATTAACGGTGAAAATGAAAATGGTGAAGACAGCGTAAAATTGCATATCAGCCAACAAAGTGCGATTGAAAATGGTATCGAATTTTGGACGGTAGCTGATGAGCAACGTTTCAATATTGCCTTGTTAGGTGTGAAATTACTTGAGTCGATTTATCACCAAGGTTATTAATTTAAGTTAAGGGGAAGACAATGCAACAATCTTTACTTGAACGCCTTTTTTCGATTAAAGAAAAGGGCAGTACCACCAAAACCGAAATTATCGCGGGTATCACCACCTTCTTTACCATGGTGTATATCGTGTTTGTAAACCCATCCGTATTAGGTGATGCGGGAATGGATAAACAAGTTGTTTTCGTGACTACTTGTTTAATTGCTGCACTTGGCACCATTGCGATGGGATTATTCAGTAATTTACCTATCGCCCTTGCACCAGCGATGGGACTCAATGCGTTCTTTGCTTATGTAGTCGTTGGCAAGCTTGGTTATTCTTGGGAAGTGGGCATGGGCACTATTTTCTGGGGCTCGATTGGTTTATTTGTTCTCACCTTATTCCAAATCCGTTATTGGTTAATGGCTTCGATTCCGCTTTCACTGCGCGTAGGAATCGGCGCAGGTATCGGCTTTTTTATTGCGCTAATTGGGTTTAAAAATATGGGATTGGTTGTAGCGAATCCTGCAACCTTAGTGGCATTAGGCAATTTACATGATCCGAAAATTCTACTTGGTGTATTAGGCTTTTTCATTATTGTGGTGCTAGCAGCACGTAATATTTTCTCTGGTGTATTAATTTCTATCGCGGTAGTGACTGGCTTAGCGCTTTTAATTGATGACCAAGTTACTTTCCACGGCATTGTTTCTATGCCACCAAGTTTAGGTGCGGTTGTGGGTAAAGTGGATATTGCTGGTGCTTTAGACACGGCATTACTCGGCATTATTTTTTCTTTCCTTTTAGTCAACTTATTTGACTCATCGGGCACGTTATTAGGTGTGACCGATAAAGCAGGTTTCAGTGATGAAAAAGGTCGTTTCCCAAAAATGAAACAAGCTCTTTATGTGGATAGCGTGAGTGCCGTTGTTGGTTCTTATATTGGAACATCGGCTATCAGTACCTATATCGAAAGTGGTGCAGGGGTTTCTGTTGGTGGTAGAACAGGTTTAACAGCAGTAACAGTCGGTGTTTTATTCTTACTTACCATTTTCTTCTCGCCGCTTGCTAGTGTCGTACCAGCTTATGCAACAGCTGGAGCATTAGTCTATGTAGGGATTTTAATGGCATCTAGTCTTATTCGTGTACACTGGGACGATTTAACTGAAGCAACGCCTGCTTTTATCACCGCCGCCATGATGCCATTTACCTATTCAATAACTGAAGGTATCGCATTTGGTTTTATTAGCTATTGCGTCATGAAGGCCTGTACAGGTAGAATACGCGAGATCAATGCCCCAGTGTGGGTAGTGTCTTTACTGTTTGTAGCCAAGTTCGTTTGGGTTGGCTAATTTTATAAAGGCGTAATTATTACGCTTTCATTTTTATCTTTATCGCATGAAACAAGGAGTACAACATGCAAAATCTTTTATTTATCGTTAATGATTCACCATACGGTGGTGAAAAAACCTTTAATGCATTACGTTTTGCTATTAATCTGCAAGAAGATCACGGCAAAGAAGTGAACATTAAAGTGTTTGCTTTTTCGGATTCTATTTTAAGCGGTATTGCGGGTCAAAACCCAAATGAAGGCTCAAACGTTCAACAACTTATCGAC
>CABSZQ010000247.1 GCA_902482195.1 uncultured Haemophilus sp. | reverse complement strand
CGTTTAGATAATTATACCGCTGATCCACATCATGGTTTGTTTTTATTGCTCTATGTATTTGTATTAGTATGGGCTGCTGACTCAGGTGCTTATTTTGCAGGTCGAGCTTTTGGTAAGCACAAACTTGCACCGAAAGTATCACCGGGGAAAACATGGCAAGGCGTATTTGGTGGCATGATCACCGCAGCGGTATTAGCGTTTGTATTTATTCATTTCTCAGGTGAAACTTTATTAGGTAGCCGTGCAATGAGTGGTTTTGTTGTGCTTTCAGTGGCAACTGTAGCTATCTCTGTATTAGGTGACTTAGCTGAAAGTATGTTTAAACGTGAATCAGGCATTAAAGACAGTAGTCAATTAATTCCAGGCCATGGCGGTATTTTAGATCGTATTGATAGCTTAACGGCGGCAGTACCATTCTTCACATACTTCTATTTCTTTGTGCTATAAGGATAGAACATGTCATTTTTGTGGTCGCTTGGCTCATTTATTGTTGCAATTGCCGTGCTGGTAGCCGTACACGAATACGGCCACTTTTGGGCGGCAAGAAAGTGCGGTATTAAAGTTCATCGTTTTTCGATTGGCTTTGGTAAAGTAATTTGGCGACGCACAGATAAATTAGGTACCGAATTTGCTATTTCAGCCATTCCGCTTGGTGGTTATGTCAAAATGCTTGATGGACGAAATGAAGAAGTTCCCGCAGAATTAAAATCGCAGGCATTTGAAAGCAAATCGGTAGCTCAACGTGCTTTTGTGATTGCTGCAGGTCCCCTTGCTAATTTTATTTTTGCGATTTTGGCATATTGGGTGATTTATTCTGTTGGGATTCCGAGTGTTAAACCGGTCATTGAAAATGTCACGCCAAATTCTCCCGCTGCGATAGCTCAAATTGAACCGAATAGCCAGATTTTAGCAATTGATGGAAAGCATGCACCCGATTGGGAAACCATTAATTTATTGCTCACTGATAAGTTAGGTTCTGATTCGGTTGAACTCACATTAACACCTTTTGGTGAAGACCAACCTTATCAACGAACCATTAATCTGCAAAATTGGACATTTGAACCAGATAAAGAAACATCATTTGAAACACTAGGGATCAATCCGGTTGCAAGTAAAGTGGAGATGACATTATCAAAAGTAGTGGAAAACTCACCAGCAGAAAAAGCTGGCTTGTTGATCGGCGATAAAATTTTAGCAGAAAATTCGACCGCACTTGACTGGAAAGCTTTTGTTGCGCTGGTACAACAAGGCCAGCCTTTTATAATCAAGGTCGAACGTAATCAAGAAATTTTTGACAAAATCTTGCAACCTGAGAAAAATCGAGATGGTAAATGGTTTGTTGGGTTAAGTCCGACGTTCTTAAAAGTTGGCGAACAGTATCGAACTGAATTAAAATATGGTATTCTTGATGCCCTACAAAAAGGTGTGGAAAAGACAGGCCAAATTTCTTGGTTTATAGTGAAGGCAATCGGGAAATTGCTTAGTGGTGAACTTTCATTTTCCAGTTTGGCTGGGCCAATTTCAATAGCCCAAGGTGCAGGCGCATCTTCTAACGCTGGCGTGATTTATTTCTTAAGTTTTCTCGCGTTAATCAGTGTTAATTTAGGCATAATGAATTTATTTCCGTTGCCAGTTTTAGATGGTGGACATCTCGTATTTTTGGCGGCGGAAGCTATCAAAGGAAAACCTGTTTCAGAACGGGTACAAAATTTAAGTTATCGTATAGGGCTAACAATCTTGTTAATTGAAACAATTTTTGTGCTTTTTAATGATTTCTTACGTTTATAACTATTATTTTTTATAGGATAAAGTCGATGAAAAAACTTCTAATCGCAAGTTTATTATTCGGTACTACAACGAGTGTATTTGCGGCACCATTTGTAGCAAAAGACATTCGTGTTGACGGTGCTCAAGGAGACTTAGAACAGCAAATTCTAGCAAGCCTTCCTGTTCGTAGTGGTCAGCGTGTAACGGATAAAGATGTAGCCAATATTGTACGTTCATTATTCGTAAGTGGACAGTTTGATGATGTTAAAGCTTTCCAAGATGGCGACGCATTAGTTGTGAGCGTTATTGCGAAACCAATCATTTCTGAAGTGAATATTAAAGGTAACTCAGTTATTCCAACAGAAGCATTAAAACAAAACCTTGATGCAAATGGTTTCAAAAGTGGTGATGTCTTAAATCGTGCGAAATTAGAAGAGTTTGCGAAAACCTTAAGAGAACATTATAAGAGTATAGGTCGTTATAATGCGAAAGTTGATCCGATAGTGACAACTTTACCGAATAACCGTGCAGAAATTACACTTCAAATTGATGAAGATGATACGGCAAAACTTCGTTCAGTGACTTTTAATGGAAATGAAGCGATTTCGAGCAGTAAGTTACAAGAACAAATGGAGCTTCAACCAGATTCTTGGTGGAAACTTTGGGGTAATAAGTTTGATGGTTCTCAGTTTGATAAAGATGTTCAAGCTATCCAAGATTACTACCAAAATAATGGTTACGCAAAAGCAAAAGTGACTAAAACAGATGTTCAATTAAATGAAGATCATACAAAAGCGGATGTGACCATTGATGTAACTGAAGGTGAAAAATATAATTTAAGTTCAGCTCGTATTGTTGGTAACTTAGGTGGTATGGCTAATGAGTTACAACCATTATTGAGCGAGCTTCACTTGAATGAAACATTCAGACGTTCAGATGTGCAATACGTAGAAAGCTTAATTAAAGATAAATTAGGCGAGCGAGGTTATGGTAGTGCAACAGTTAATGCTGTACCAACTTTTGATGATGCGAATAAAACACTGGCTTTAACATTTGTTGTGGATGCGGGTCGTCGTCTATCTGTACGTCAAGTTCGTTTTGAAGGTAATACGGTTTCTGCTGATAGTACATTGCGTCAAGAAATGCGTCAGCAAGAAGGGACTTGGTATAACTCTCAATTAGTTGAGCTAGGTAAAGTACGTTTAGAT
>CABSZQ010000246.1 GCA_902482195.1 uncultured Haemophilus sp. | reverse complement strand
GAACAAATGTTAGCAGCGGTCGTATTTGGTCATCAACAACAACAAGTTGTGATTGAAGCAATCAAAGAATTTGCAAAAGAAGCAGGCAAACCACGTTGGGATTGGGTTGCGCCACAACCAAACACAGATTTAATCAACAAAGTAAAAGCGATTGCTGAAGCACGTTTAGGCGATGCATACCGCATTACTGAAAAACAAGCACGTTACGAACAAATCGATGCGATTAAAGCGGATGTGATTGCACAAATCACAGCTGAAGATGAAGAAATCAGCGAAGGTAAAATCGTGGATATTTTCACCGCACTTGAAAGCCAAATCGTTCGTGGCCGTATCATTGCAGGTGAACCACGTATTGATGGTCGTACCGTTGATACCGTTCGTGCATTAGATATTTGCACTGGTGTATTACCACGTACTCACGGTTCTGCAATTTTCACCCGTGGTGAAACGCAAGCATTAGCCGTTGCAACGTTAGGTACTGAACGTGATGCTCAAATCATCGATGAATTAACAGGTGAACGTCAAGATCACTTCTTATTCCACTACAACTTCCCTCCATACTCTGTAGGTGAAACCGGTATGATCGGCTCGCCAAAACGTCGTGAAATCGGTCACGGTCGTTTAGCAAAACGTGGTGTAGCAGCGGTTATGCCAAGCCTTGCAGAATTCCCGTATGTAGTGCGTGTTGTATCTGAAATCACTGAATCTAACGGTTCTTCTTCTATGGCATCTGTATGTGGTGCGTCTTTAGCATTAATGGATGCGGGCGTTCCAATCAAAGCTGCTGTTGCAGGTATCGCAATGGGCTTAGTGAAAGAAGAAGAGAAATTCGTAGTTCTTTCAGATATCTTAGGTGATGAAGACCACTTAGGTGATATGGACTTTAAAGTGGCGGGTACACGTGAAGGTGTCACCGCACTTCAAATGGATATCAAAATTGAAGGTATCACCCCTGAAATTATGCAAATTGCATTAAACCAAGCAAAAGGTGCACGTATGCACATTCTTGGCGTAATGGAACAAGCAATCCCTGCGCCACGTGCAGATATTTCTGACTACGCGCCGCGTATTCACACCATGAAAATTGATCCGAAGAAAATCAAAGATGTTATCGGTAAAGGTGGTGCAACTATCCGTGCATTAACTGAAGAAACCGGTACTTCTATCGATATCGATGATGATGGTACAGTGAAAATCGCCGCAGTAGATAGCAGTGCAGCGAAAAATGTAATGGCACGTATTGAAGAAATCGTGGCTGAAGTTGAAGCTGGCGCAATTTACAAAGGTAAAGTAACTCGTCTTGCTGACTTCGGTGCATTCGTCGCTATCGTTGGAAATAAAGAAGGTTTAGTTCATATTTCTCAAATCGCAGAAGAACGCGTAGAGAAAGTGAGTGATTATCTTCAAGTAGGTCAAGAAGTGACGGTTAAAGTGGTTGAAATCGATCGCCAAGGTCGTATCCGCTTAACCATGAAAGATCTTGCACCAAAACAAGAAACTGAAGCAGAATCTGCACCTGCAGAAGATATTTCAGAAGAACAAGAATAATCTCACAGGGTGTGTGAATTTAGTTTACACACCCATTTTGATTATCAAACTAACTTATAAAACAATGCAGTATTTTCGGTTATTCCGTTTTCTAGTTTCGTTGTCTAGCCTAAGTCTGATTTTATTTATTTCCGGTTGTGTACAATCGGGAAACGTGTTTGTCGCACCAAATAAAGTCGTGCTCGCGGATCAAAACCCGAATACGCACTTCGAACAAGAAGTGATGATTACCCGAATCGGGCAAGTTTTATTAGTTGGTAAAATGAGTAATGAAGAACGGGCGACGCTTCACTTTGAACGTGGCGTTTTATATGATTCCCTCGGTTTATGGGGCCTCGCACGTTATGACTTTACACAAGCCCTTGCATTACAGCCAAAGATGGCTTCCGTTTATAATTACTTAGGGCTTTACTTACTGCTTGAAGAAGATTACGACAGCGCATTAGAAACCTTTAATGCGGTGTTTGAATTGGATCCAAGTTATGACTATACCCACCTTAATCGTGGTTTAAATTTTTATTACGTCGAACGCTATAATCTTGCTGAAGACGATTTGATGAAGTTTTATGAAGCCGATACCAAAGATCCCTATCGCGTACTCTGGCTCTATTTGAACGAACAAAAATTAAAACCACAAGAAGCCCATGCCAACCTTGTTGAACGAGCTAAAGGGCTATCTAAGGACTTCTGGGGAACAAATATCGTTCAATACTATTTAGGTAATATTTCCGTGAGTGACTTGCAAGAGCGGGCAACCAAATTTGCAGAAAATTCACAACAATATGCAGAAATATTAACCGAAACCTACTTTTATCTAGCAAAACAAAAACTCAATTTGGGGCAAATTGATGAAGCTGCAGCTTTATTCAAACTTGCTATTGCGAATCAGGTGTATAACTTTGTTGAGTATCGTTTTGCCGTGTTAGAGCTGATGAAATTGAAACCAGCTCAAACAGAAGACGAAAAAGAAGAAAAAAGTGCGGTCACAAAAACAGCTGTTTTTTAGACTTGCCTCTTTCTTGTGTAACAAATAAACCTGAAAGCTAAATTGAGCTTTCCTTACTTACATTCGAGCATTTTAATGACTGACAAAATCACTTTTAATGATTTAGGCTTGCCTGAATTCATTCTAAAAGCCGTTTCTGACCTTGGTTTTGAAACACCTTCGCCAATCCAACAAGCTTGTATTCCTGCTCTTCTAGAAGGCAGAGATGTACTTGGTATGGCGCAAACCGGTAGTGGTAAAACTGCCGCATTCTCGTTACCTATTTTGGCAAAAATTGATCCTGCCGCAAAACATCCACAATTATTGGTGATGGCACCAACTCGTGAACTAGCCATTCAAGTTGCTGATGCTTGCGAACATTTCATGAAATATGCCAAAGGCATCAACATCGTGACCCTTTATGGTGGTCAACGCTATGACATC
>CABSZQ010000245.1 GCA_902482195.1 uncultured Haemophilus sp. | reverse complement strand
CATTAATGTAATTTTAGACTGGGTACCGGGGCATTTCCCAAGTGATACACATGGTTTAGTTGCGTTTGATGGTACAGCCTTATACGAACATGCAGACCCACGTGAAGGCTATCATCAAGACTGGAATACCTTAATTTATAACTATGGTCGTAATGAAGTGAGAAACTTCTTATCCAGTAATGCACTGTATTGGCTTGAGCGATTTGGTGTAGATGGTATCCGTGTAGATGCAGTAGCATCAATGATTTACCGCGATTACAGCCGTGCTGAAGGGGAATGGATTCCGAATCAATATGGCGGTCGTGAAAATTTAGAAGCCATTGAATTCTTAAAACATACCAACTGGAAAATCCATTCTGAAGTGTCTGGCGCGATTTCGATTGCGGAAGAATCCACTTCTTTCGGTGGCGTAACCCATCCGACAGAAAACGGTGGTCTTGGATTTAATTTTAAATGGAACATGGGCTGGATGAATGACACCCTAAGTTATATGAAACTCGATCCCGTTTATCGTCGTTATCATCACGACAAAATGACCTTCGGGATGATTTATCAATACAGCGAAAACTTTGTGTTACCGCTTTCTCATGATGAAGTCGTACACGGCAAATGTTCGTTACTTGGCAAAATGCCGGGCGATGCATGGCAAAAATTCGCTAACTTGCGTGCTTACTACGGTTATATGTGGGGCTATCCAGGTAAGAAATTGTTATTCATGGGTAATGAATTTGCTCAAGGTCGTGAATGGAATTATGAAGAAAGTTTGGATTGGTTCTTACTTGACGAAAACCATGGTGGCCTATGGCATAAAGGTGTATTGCAATTAGTCAAAGATTTGAACGGAATTTATCAAAAAAATGCACCGCTCTTTGAATTAGACGGTGAACTAGAAGGCTTTGATTGGTTAGTGGTAGATGATGCGGAAAATTCAGTCTTTGCTTTTGAACGTAAAAGCAGTGATGGTGAACGCATTATCGTGATCAGTAACTTTACTCCAGTGCCACGCGAAGGCTACCGTATCGGTGTAAATGTAGCGGGTGAATACGAAGAAATTTTGAATACTGACTCAATGTATTATCAAGGTTCAAACGTGGGTAATTTTGGCTTGGTAGAAAGCGAAGCGATCGCAAGTCACGGACGTGAAAATTCGATTAGCGTGACCATTCCGCCACTCGCAACGATCTATTTAAAATATAAAGCATAACAATAGCGAAGAACACGATGTTTAGTATTTATAACAATGGCAAACCTTCCCCAATAGGATATTCTCAAACGCGGGAAAACAGCCTAAAAATTTCGAATTTTGCGCTGTTTTCTAGAGCGGCTGATGCTGTTGAACTTTGCTTGTTCCGTGATGGCAAAGAAAGCCGTTTTGCCATGAGCAGAACCGATAACATTTGGCATGTGGCAATTGAAGGCGTTGAGTTAAATGATGAGTATGCGTTCAGAATCACAGGCAAAAATGACCGCACTTTAGCGAATCCGCAAAAGTTAATGCTTGATCCTTATGCAAAAGCGGTTACTCATAAACCAGATTTAAGTTCATCAGAAGCCCGTTCAATTTTCGTGTTAAATGATGAACGAGATAATGCCGTCGTTGCACCTAAAGGCCGCATTATTGACGAGCATTTTGATTGGTCAGGGGATTGTAAACCGTCTATTCCTTGGGCTCAAACCATTGTGTATGAATTAAATGTTAAAGGATTTAGCCAATTAAATTCCCGTATTCCAGAAAATATCCGGGGTACTTATGTGGCGTTGGCTCACCCCGAAAACATTGCGTACTTTAAATCATTGGGTATTACCAGCCTTGAATTGCTCCCAGTGAATTTCTTCATTGATGAACCACATTTGCAAGAAAAAGGATTACGCAATTATTGGGGCTATAACCCATTAGCCATGTTTGCTTTAGAACCAAGTTATGCGGCGGATCAAAAACAACCATTGAACGAATTTAAGAGCATGGTGAAAGCCCTGCATCAAGCGGGCATTGAAGTGATTTTGGATGTGGTGTTTAACCATACGGCTGAATCCGAAAAATCATTTCCGACATTTTGCCAGCGTGGTATTGATGATAAAACCTATTACTGGCAAAACGAGCATGGTGACTACCTCAACTGGACGGGGTGCGGCAATATGCTCAATCTTGCTAATGATGTCACTCGCAAATGGGTATTAGATTGTTTACGTTACTGGGTAACAGAATGTCATGTGGATGGTTTCCGTTTTGATTTAGCCACGGTACTTGGTCGTGAAACGCCTGATTTCAATCCAAATGCACAATTGTTTGCGGAAATGGGACAGGATGACGTTCTACAACAAATTAAATTAATCGCAGAGCCTTGGGATATTGGTCATTACGGTTACCAAGTCGGTTATTTCCCAGCCTATTTTTCTCAATGGAATGATCGTTTCCGCGATGATATGTGTCGTTTTTGGTTATGGCAAAGTGGTGAAGTGGGTGCTTTTGCAGAACGTTTTGCTGGCTCGAGCGATATTTTTAAACGAGAAGGACGATTACCACATGGTAGCTTGAATTTTATTACTGCCCATGATGGTTTTACATTACGAGATTTAGTGAGCTATAACCATAAACACAATGATGCTAACGGTGAAGAGAATCGTGACGGACGCAATGAAAATTATAGCTACAATTATGGCATAGAAGGTTCTCAACTCGATTTAGCAGATGAATGGCAAAGTGCGGTCGAAAATAACCGTGTTTTATCAGAAAAAGGCTTATTAGGCTCTTTATTACTGGCAAATGGTATACCTATGCTGCTTGCCGGAGATGAGTTCGGCAACAGCCAATATGGCAATAACAATGCTTATTGCCAAGATAACGAAATGACGTGGTTAAAGTGGGATAATTTTAACCAAACCTTATTTGACTTCACCAAGCAAACCATTGCATTACGAAAAAAAATTCAAAGTTTGCAGCAGGACGCTTGGTGGTCGGATGAAAATGTCGCGTGGTTGA
>CABSZQ010000244.1 GCA_902482195.1 uncultured Haemophilus sp. | reverse complement strand
ATTACGGCATTTTGATTAGTTGGATGCCATGCTAATGGTGCTACCCAAGCGCAATTGCCGCGATAATTTCCTAACATACCCGAAACGTGCACTAATGGTGTCATTTCAGCTGTATTGAGCAATTTCTCAATTTCCTTTTTACCTCTATGCTCAAAGAAGAATTGAAATAATTTAGGCTGCTTTTCTTTGATTAATTTAGCCATGGTAATCGTTGCATACACATCCGCCATCGCATCATGGGCATTTTCATGCTCAATACCATTTGCTTTGGTTAGCTTTTCTAAGCGAAAGCTTGGCATACCATCATCGTCATAAGCCCAATTTATCCCTTCTGGACGCAGTGCATAGCAAGCCCTGACCAAATCCAGTAAATCCCACCGAGAATTGCCATTTTTCCAGCTGTATTCATAGGGATCGATGAAGTTACGGTAAAAGGTATAACGCGTCATTTCATCGTCATAACGAATGTTGTTATAACCCATCACACAAGTATTAGGTTGTGAAAACTCAGCTAAAACTTTTGCGGCAAATTCAGGTTCAGGAATCCCCTTTTCATTACATTCTTGTGGCGTGATTCCTGTGACCATTACGGCTTCCGGAGCGGGTAAATAATCATTGGTTTGCTTGCAATACAACATAATAGGCTCACCAATGATATTGAAATCTGCATCGGTACGAATACCAGCAAATTGAGCAGGACGATCGCTTGCCGGATTGATACCAAAACTTTCGTAATCGTAGATAAAAAAACTAAAATTGTTTGCCATAATTAAGCCAAAATTTTATCTAAATAATATAAACAGAAAATTGCTGAAAGGCTAATAAGAACACCAAACCAGTTGATTTTGCTGATTTTTTCTTTGAAGAAAAATGCGCCGGTGATGGTGCCTAAACAAATAACACCAATATTCATTCCCGCAAAAACTAAAGTTGGGTTTTGTCCGAAGCTTTGGTGCGCTTTAATGTAAAACAGGATGTTGAAGAAATTCAATACACCTAAAATAATTCCACCAATAAAGCTTGGCACTGTCCACTGAGTGCGTTTTAGGAATAAATACAGGAACATGACACAAGCCGCTAATGAGAAAGCGATAAATAATGTGGTTGGGAATGATCCCCCGCTTTTGGCTACTTGTTTGAATAAGATATCAATGGTGCCATAACCAAACCAAACACCGATTAAGCCTAAAATACCTTTAAAAGTGACCGCACTTTGCTCATTCGATTTGTTCAAGATACAGAATAAACCGATGAATGCCAAAATAATGCCAACGATTTTGGGCTGGCTTAATGTTTCATGGAAGATAATAAAAGAGGCAACAATCGGTAGAAATAACGATAAGCGTTGTGCTGCATCTGAACGCACGATACCCGCAAATTCAACTGCTTTAGACATAATAATAAATACTGTCGGCAATAAAATACCTAATGCCAGGAAAATAGGAGTGCTATCACTTTGTGCTAAATATTCAGTAAATTCCAATCCTTTGAAATCAGGTTTGAGTAAGAAATAGCTTAATGAAATGGCGACAATATAGTTGAATGCTATTGCTTGTTCAATAATGATGTTTTTCTTGCGCGCAACTTTGAGTAACACCGATACGGCAACACTACATAGAATGGCAAAAATAAGGTTGTGCATAATTCGTCCTAAATTCTCATAAAAATAACAATGAAAAAAGCGGCCAATTGCTTTGACCGCTTTAAAAAACTACTCTGTTGCGCCAAAGCCACGCAAACCAACCACATGAACTTGTTCTTGGTTGCCGGAGATTTTACGCACTAGTTTATAGGTTGTCCCTTTTTCAGGGCTAATATTCTCAGGAGCAGCGATAAGTAATTGCATATCCAAACGTTCGCAAAGTTCGAACAAGGTGGAAATGGATTTACCATCCAAACGTGCTGCTTCATCCAGGAATAGTAAACGACATGGCACGATGTCTTTACCGCGAATACGGCGGCTTTCCTCTTCCCAGCTTTGTACAACCATTAATAGGATTGACATACCCGTACCGATCGCTTCACCTGTCGATAATGCGCCACTTTCAGCACGTAACCAGCCATCAGCACCACGGAAGACTTCAACTTCTAACTCGAGGTAATTACGGTAATCTAATAATTCTTCACCGATAGTTTGTGCTGTGCGTTGGCCCATATCAATATGCGGGTTAATGCGTTGATAAAGTTTCGCAATGGCTTCAGAGAAGGTAATGCGATTGTCACTGAATAAATCTTGGTATTCTTCCTGTTTACCTGACAGCGCATCAAGCAACATCGCATGAGTATCGCGAATATTGACCACTAAACGTACCGATTTCACCTGACCGAAGGCAATATTTTGTAAGCCTTGGTTCAACATGCGAATACGGTTTTGTTCACGTTGAATGGTTTTACGCATAATATTCGCCACACTTTCAGAACTGATCGCCAATTTTTTCTCACGGCCAGTCAATTCTTCTGTTAAGCGATTAAGCTCAATTTCCATTTGCTCAATTGCATCAATCGGATCATCAGTTTTAATAATATCCTGACGAATACGTTCACGAAGATGTTGATACACAGCAATAAAGAAGCGGACTTTATTTTCCGGTTTACGGCTATCTTCAGAAATACGCAATGCATCGCGTAGATATTCATTATCAGCCACTGTAGTACGTAGTGCACCTAATGCTTTATCCGACATTGAACGTAGTTCATCAGCAGATAAATAGGCTAACTCACGACGATTGAGTCGTTTTTCCACATCGGAATTACGAGATAAACGGAGAACCACACACCAGCTGACTTTCGCTGCCACAACTAATTCACGTTGAGTTTTGTAATCACGTTCTGCTTTGCGAATACGTTTATTTAAGTTATCCGCTTCGCTTTCAATAAGTGTTAATTGTTTTTCGACATAAGAACGACGTTGACGACTGGTTGAAAGTTGTTGATACAACTCATCACGGCGATTTCTTGCACGTTCCTCTGCCCCTTCATCAGCAC
>CABSZQ010000243.1 GCA_902482195.1 uncultured Haemophilus sp. | reverse complement strand
TATTAATCCACGATCCAAAACAAGAACTTCTGTCACAAGCGGAAAAAGAATTATCGCACATCCGCCAACATACCAAAGTATTGCAAGATTATTCTGAATTAGAAGAATTGACGCAATATCCTGAACCGGTGCAAAAACTGTTGAAGAAATTTGCGCGGATTCAAGCAGATAAATTAGTCAAAATGATTTTATAAACATAACAATAAGCCGGCAAATGTCGGCTTATTGCTTTGATCTTACGCAAAAATATCAACTAACATTGCGCAAGTGAAATAAGTTGTTATAATCGCCCAACTTTTTAATCTTATCGGAGAAATCAATGAACCCAATTTCTTATTGGCAACGCCTAAAAGTTGCATTTCAATATGTGATGCCTCAAATCTATATGACACAAGCAGCAGGTTGGTTAGCTAAACAAAAATGGGGCGCTGTGACACATTTTGTGATTAAAGCGTTTGCAAAAAAATACAACATTGATATGAGCATTGCTGAAAAAGAAAAATTCAGTGACTACGCCAGTTTTAATGAATTCTTTATCCGTCAATTAAAAGAAAATGCACGACCAATTAACCAAAATCCAACCGCACTTTGCTGCCCTGCGGATGGCCGTGTGAGTGAATGTGGACACATTGAAGATGACCGCCTATTACAAGCAAAAGGTCACTTCTTCAGCTTAAACGATTTATTAGCGGAAGATAAAGATTTAACTGAGACCTTTAAAAATGGGGAATTCGTCACCACTTATTTATCACCACGTGATTATCACCGTGTGCATATGCCATGCGATGGTACACTTCGCAAAATGATTTACGTACCGGGTGATTTATTCTCCGTCAATCCATTTTTAGCGAAACATGTGCCGAACCTCTTCGCACGTAATGAACGTGTGATTTGTGTCTTTGATACTGAATTCGGCACCATGGTACAAATCTTAGTAGGTGCAACAATTACTGCAAGTATCGGCACTGTTTGGGCTGGTATCATTAACCCACCACGTCATAACGAAGTAAAAGTGTGGACTTATGAAGGTGAAAGTGCGGTTAAATTAAGCAAAGGTCAAGAAATGGGTTGGTTCCAACTTGGTTCTACCGTAATTAATTTATTCCAAGCCGGTCAAGTGCAAATTGCCGATCATTTAAGTGTTGATGAACCTGTTCGCATGGGTGAAATCTTGGCATTGAAAAAATAGTTTTACAACAAAGGAAAAAATAATGACAGCTCAAATTTTTGAACAAGTAAAATTAGAAAGTATTTCTGAAAAAGGCAGCTACGGTATCGGTTTACAAATCGGTCAACAATTAGCAGATAGCCAAATGGATATTTCTGTTGAAGCGGTAGCAAAAGGCATTTTCGATGCATTAAATCGTAATCAACCTGCATTAGAAATTAATGATTTAATGCATTCTGTTCAAGCACTTCAACAACAAGCGGCTGAAGCACAACAAGCGCAATTTAAAGCGATTGAAGAAGAAGGTAAAAAATTCTTAGAAGAAAACGCGAAAAAAGCAGGCGTAAACGTGACTGATAGCGGTTTACAATACGAAATTTTAACTGAAGGTAATGGTAACAAACCATCTGCAACGGACAAAGTACGTGTTCACTACACGGGTACATTACCAGATGGTACCGTATTCGACAGCTCTGTTGCACGTGGCACGCCGGCTGAATTCCCAGTAAATGGCGTAATTCGTGGTTGGGTTGAGGCATTACAAATGATGCCTGTTGGTTCTAAATGGAAACTCACTATTCCACACGAATTGGCTTATGGTGAGCGTGGTGCAGGCGCATCTATCCCTCCATTCTCACCTTTAGTGTTTGAAGTCGAATTACTCGATATCCTTTAAAACAAAAAAGTGCGGTTAAAACTAACCGCACTTTTTTATTCTTCTTCGTCTTCGCTATAACGATCATCATCGTCATAATCATAGGTTAAGAGAGCATCCTCATCATAACCCTCTATATCAATCTGAACGCCATTTGAGCCTGCATCAAAACCGTTAAACCATGCGGTTCTCAGCTCTTCAGGTACACGTCGGCCACAATAATTAATTCGTTTATTCAATTGAGATTGGCTTTGCGCTTGGAAATCTTTTCCTACACGATAACCATCTAAATACCAGTCATCTTTATCATGACAAACCGTCGTATTTAAACGCTTTACGTGTTTGCTCACTGAAATTGGGCTACGATGTTTTACATAATAGCCTTGTGTACAAGCACTTAATAGCCCAACAGCTAAAACGGTCACTATTAATCTCATGTTGTCTCCTTTTACTACTTAATATCGGGTTATCGCCCTTTTTATGGTTTTATAGACCGACAAAATAAAAGGAAGGTTCAGAAAATATGAGAGATCCGATTTCTATTGCAGACTATAGCACAATCATATCATCACGATGTAGCGCAACTGCACCATACTCATAACCAAGAATTTGCTCAATATCTTGAGATTTTTTCCCTTTGATTAATTCCAACGCATCGCTGTTATAACGAGGCATACCGAGTGCAATCACTTTACCTAAGGTATTTTTAATTTTGACGACCTCACCGCGTGAGAAACGCCCTTCTACAGCCGTAATCCCTGCAGGCAGCAACGATTTATTCTGTACTAACATGGCATTTTCAGCACCCTCATCAATGGTCAGCACACCCGCTGATGGCGCTGCAAATAACCACTGTTTACGGCTTTCTAGACGATCTGAATGATGCGCAATAAATTTGGTGCCAATTGGTTTATCGTAGGCTAAATCCACAATCACATCAGGTCGGCTACCTGGCGCAATAATTGTTTCTATACCTGAACGCGTTGCCACATCTGCCGCAATTATTTTTGTACTCATCCCGCCAGTACCAAGGTTTGTACCACTACCACCTGCAATAGAACGAATATGATCGGTAATTTGCTCAACCACAGGAATCAATTTTGCATCTGGATTTTTGCGAGGATCGCTTTCGTACAAACCTTGTTGATCCGTTAATAAGTAAAGTTGTTC
>CABSZQ010000242.1 GCA_902482195.1 uncultured Haemophilus sp. | reverse complement strand
GTAAAGCCTTCTGCTGGTTGCATAGAGATAGCTTGGTGAAGATCTGGATTAAAGGTATCACCCACAGCACCAACAGGCTCGACACCGAAGCGAGAAACCGTTGAGAGTAACTCTTTTAAAGTCAGCTCGACGCCATCAAATAGGGCTTTGATGTTTTCATCTTCCTTATTGGCAGGCGTTGCAAGTGCACGCTCTAAGTTATCAATAGTGTTTAAAATGTCTTTTGAGAATTTTTCGAGCGCAAATTTATGTGCTTTTTCGATGTCTTGTTCACTGCGGCGGCGCATATTGTCAATTTCAGCACGCGTGCGAAGCAATAAATCTTGCTCTTTTTTAGAGGTTTCTTCTACTTGTGCTTTTAATTGTTCTTCAAGTTCTTGTACGCGGGCGATCGCTTCTTCTAACGGATCTTCCGTTGAAGTGGTTTCCTGCTGAACTTCTTCAACAAGTTCTTCATTTAAGTTTTGTGCTTGTTCTGACATCTTTTTCTCCATTTATCAAAAATTAGTGCTATTTTAGCAAAACTGAATTGCTATGTAATATAATGGCTAAAATTTTAAATTCAAGTGCGGTCAGAAATCGGTGAGTTTGCACTTGGGAGCAATCATAGTTATGGATGAATTAGTCAAATCATTTAAAACCATCGCCTTGATGGGAAAACCGCGTCGCGATATTAATTTGCAAATGCATAAAAACTTGTATCAATGGCTGAAAGAGCGAGGGTATCAAGTTTTAGTCGAAAAAGAGGTCGGTGAAAAATTTGGTTTACCCGAAGAGGTTTTAGCGACAGTTGAACAAATCGGTGAGCAAGCACAACTTGTGATTGTTATCGGTGGTGATGGCAATATGCTAGGGCGTGCTCGCATTTTAGCTAAATATCATATTCCAATGATTGGCATTAACCGAGGTAACTTGGGCTTTTTGACCGATATCGATCCGAAAAATGCTTATGCACAGCTTGAAGCTTGTTTGGAACGCGGCGAGTTTTTTGTCGAAGAGCGTTTTTTATTGGAAGCTAAAATTGAACGCAATGGTGAAATTATTTCTAGTGGTAATGCAGTAAATGAGGCGGTTATTCACCCCGCTAAAATTGCGCACATGATTGATTTCCATGTTTATATCAACGATAAATTTGCCTTTTCTCAACGTTCAGACGGCTTGATTGTTTCCACTCCAACCGGTTCAACGGCTTATTCGCTTTCCGCAGGAGGTCCAATTTTAACCCCAAATTTAAATGCGATTGCCCTTGTGCCGATGTTCCCGCACACGCTTTCTTCTCGACCATTAGTAATTGATGGCGACAGTAAAATTTCAATTCGCTTTGCAGAACATAACACTTCACAGTTGGAATTAGGCTGTGATAGTCAAATTGCACTCGATTTTTGCCCAGATGATGTGGTGCATATTGAGAAAAGTCCGCATAAACTGCGTCTATTACACCTGAAAAATTACAATTATTACAATGTATTAAGCACGAAATTAGGCTGGCTTAAAAATTTCTAATCTAAAAATTTAAAAATCTCTTTACTGTATATTACATCAGTTATAATATATGGATATACAGTTAAGGAGATTTTTTTATGTTAACTCAACTTACCATCAATAATTTTGCAATAGTCCGCCAATTAGAGATTGAATTGGCGAAAGGAATGTCTGTGATCACGGGGGAAACCGGCGCAGGAAAATCTATTGCTATTGATGCATTGGGATTATGCTTGGGGCAGCGTATTGAAACTTCTATGGTTCGAGAAGGGCAGGAAAGAGCTGAAATTTGCGCCACATTTTTTATTGAACCAACTAACCCCGCTTATCAGTGGTTGCAAGAGCAAGAATTGCAAGATCCTGATAATCCCTCTGATTGTATTCTACGTCGTGTCATTAATGCAGATGGTCGTTCTAAAGCCTTTATCAATAGCACGCCCGTATCGGCTTCTCAATTAAAAGAAATAGGACAATATCTTATTCATATTAATGGGCAGCACGCTTCGCAGTTATTATTGAAAAATGATTATCAGCTTCAGTTGGTGGATATATTTGCGCATCACAATGATTTACTCGCACAAATGCGAGAAGATTATCGAGCATGGAAAAATCTTCAAACGCAAGTTAAAAATTTCCAACAAAAAGTTGCCGAAAATGAAGCGAAGAAACAACTTTTACAATATCAGGTAGAGGAATTGGATGAGTTTGCCCTTCGTCCAAATGAATATTTAGAATTAGAAGAGGATCAACGTCGTCTATCAAATAGCGAACAGCTGACACAGTTATCACAATCAGCCTTACAGCTACTCAGTGAAAATGAAACAGTGAGCATTGATTCTATGCTTTATCGTGCGACACAGTATATTGATGAATTAAGTGAGTTAGATCCTCGCTATGTTTCCGTTCAAACGATGTTGAATGATGCACTTATCCAAGTGCAAGAGGCGACAAGTGAAGTCCAACACCTTGCATCTCATATTGAGCAAGATCCGATGTTATTACAAGAGATTGAGCAGCGTTTAGGTCAAGCTTTACAACTCGCTCGCAAGCACAATGTGAAACCTGAAGAGTTAGTGGAGTGGCATCAAAAATTAAAAGCAGAATTGACCGCACTTTTAGATTTTTCAGAAAGTGAAGAACGCCTGATTCTAGAAGAAAAAGCCGCTTTTGAGAAAATGCAACATACGGCAAAACAATTACATGAAAGCCGTTACCAAGCTGCAGAGAAATTAGCCCAACAGGTTACACATTCTATCAAAGGGCTTGCAATGGAGAATGCCGAGTTTTTCATTGAAGTGAATTCGGATTTAACTAAAGTTGCGTCAAATGGGGCAGATAATATCGTCTTTACTTTACGCAGTAATCTAGGACAGCAGGCACAACCGCTAGCAAAAGTGGCATCAGGTGGTGAGCTTTCTCGTATTTCATTAGCGATCCAAGTATTAACGTCCGATCAATCGGCGATTCCAACGTTAATCTTTGATGAGGTTGATGTTGGCATTAGCGGTAAAACGG
>CABSZQ010000241.1 GCA_902482195.1 uncultured Haemophilus sp. | reverse complement strand
ATTTTAAAGTTAGTTTAAAACGGCTTTAAACTGAATAGGTCATTGAGTTTTGCTACTAAGAATTTACCTTAAATTTCTAACCAGAGACGATAACTTAGAAGCTAACTTAGAAGCTAACTTACAAGCTCACTAAATAAAAAAGGCGGTTTCTGTGTGGAAACTGCCTTTTTTATTGGTTATTTATGGTTGTTTTGGTGCGTTTAGGTGAAATCTGGCGGTTTGTTGTGTGTAATTATGGGTAGAATTAGCGAAAATACGCCATTATTTGGCGATATTTGAAAGGAACACTGGCATCCGTGCCGTTGTGTCTTAAAATGTTAAGAAAGCGCTTTTGATGTGGTTTTCGGGAATGTTACCGGCATTAATGTCGGTAACATATTAGAAGTCCCGATAACCGCGCACGACTTGCCCAATCACGACAAGGCTGTTTGCTTCTTCTGTGTCTAGTTTTAATGGGCGATAGGATGGATTATCACTAATTAACTCTACTCCACCGTAAGTAAACTGTACTTTCTTTACCAACATTGATCCGTTGTGGTTTAGTACAAATATTTTCCCTTCTGTTAATTCGCGCTTAGAGCGGTCAACAATAATTTCTTCGCCATCCTTCAATGTTGGGTACATGCTCTCACCACTTACCAAGAACATGGCGCAATCCTTCGCTTTTAATCGGCGCGACTGCAGCCACGCGCGTTCAACCTTGGTTGTGGTTATTTCTTCATAACCATTATTAAATGCCCCACCGCCTGCGGATAGACGGACTTCTCTGCAGTCTTCAATCTCTATAAAAGTTTCATCATTACTAGCCTGTAAATTAATGTCATGCTTTACTGCCTGTGGCTTTGCTTCATCCATATCACCTATACCAAGGGCTAACCATTCAAGGTTTACGCCTGAAGCATCTGCAATTTTTATTAAATTCATTCTAGAAGGGTCTGCTTCCCCTTTCACCCAGCGCGCCAATGAAGCTTGGGCTACGCCAACTGCTCTAGCAAATTCACTGTAATTATTCTTAAAGCTCTTTTCTGCAATCAATTTCATTCGATTTGAGAAGTTTTCATCGTAAATGTTTGGTTTGCTCATCTTTTACGGTTTCCTCTTGTTTTTGTTAATCGTAAAACAAATGTCTAATATATTGATTTTGTTAGATTTAAACCGTAAAGCAAAAATATTTTTGAAAAACTTAAGTTTTACGGTTGATTTGTTTAAAGTTTTACGGTTTAATACACGCATCAGGTACATAAAAGGAGGTGTATTTAATGAGTGTATTAGGCGACACAAAAAAAGCCGCAGCAAATGATTGGCATCGTGCGGATATTTTGGCGGCGTTGCGTAAAAACGGGTGGTCTTTGCGTTCTTTAGCTCAAGCAGGAAACGTGAGTTACAACACATTAAAGACCGCACTTGATAAGCCTTATCCAAAAATGGAAAGACTTATCGCTAATGCGGTTGGCGTTGCTCCTGAAGAGATTTGGGCTGCGCGTTCTCGGGAACGAATTGAACGTAACCGAAGACCTGTTTTAACGAATAAGTTTTAATCTTAAAGGAATTTAAACGTAAAAGAAACTAAAAGGATCATTTATGAATGAAATTTCTTTAAAAACGCACTATTCAGTGGCGGAGTTATTAAAACTTAAACTTTCAACCTTACCGCAAGCGCACAAAAATGTTTTAGATAAAGCAAAACGCGAAAACTGGGAATCCCGCAAGCGCGTTGGCAAAGGTGGCGGGATGGAATATGCGCTTTGTTCTTTACCGCAGGCATTACAAGACGAGATTCGTACAAAATTTGCAGTATCTATTGTAAAAGCAAAACCAAAATCCCTCCCAGCCGATCTCCGTCAGGTGGAATTAAAAACCTTAACGGAAAAACAACGTGAAGTAGCGGGGGCAAGAATGGCGTTAGTTGCCCAAGTGTCACAGCTCGAACAAGCTCAGCCACGTTATAAGGCGATTAAGTTCTTTTGTGAACAAATCAAACATGGAGGCATTTCCGATGATTTGATGAGATTGGTGGAAACCGCCAATAACAAGAAAGGGAAAAATCGCACTTTATCTGAACGCACTTTGAACCAGTGGGTGTTGGATTATGAAAAGGCAGATACGCCTGAAGAACGATTAAAAGCCCTCGCACCAATGCAACGGGTGGCGAAAAAGGCAGAAGAAATTGTGTGGTTGCCTGACTTTTTAGCGGTGTATCGCCAAACCAATGGCATCAATGTTGCAGAAGCCTATCACTATTTTTCGACTGAATGGGATGCACGTTTTGCAGACGAGCCGTTACGTTTAGAAATGAAACCGAGTATTGACCAAGTCCGCGCTGCGTTGGCGAAATTGCCAAAACACATTAAGGAAATTGGTCGTAAAACAGGCTCTGAACTCCGCGCCATTAACACTTATGTTAAACGCGATTGGAGTGTGTTGCAGGTGAATGATGTGTGGGTAGGTGATGGCCATGCGATGAAATTGAAAGTCGCCCATCCTGAACACGGTCGCCCATTTATTCCTGAGGTGACATTAATAATGGATGCACCTTGTCGTTTTATTGTGGGTTGGTCGGCAAGCTTGGCGGAAAACGTTCTGGCAGTGGCTGATGCCTTGCGTTATGGCGTGGAGCGCTATGGTATACCGGCAATTTATTACTCCGATAACGGTGGTGGTGAGAAAAACTGGATGCTTGATGGTGATATTACGGGGATGTTGCCACGTTTGGGGATTAATCACCAAACAGGGATTCCGGGCAACCCACAAGGGCGTGGGATTATTGAGCGGGTACACCAAACGATTTTATATCGTATCGCTCGCCAGTTTGAAACCTATCACGGCACAGGGGCAGACCGCGACACCATTCGACAAGTGAGCACTGCAGTAATTTCACTAGATAAGGCAAAGCGTAAAGGATCGGCTCAACTAACACCAAAACAACAATGGGCTGTGGGTAAATTGCCAAGCTGGAATCAGTTTTTAGATGCGGTTCAAGCAGGGGTTGATTGGTACAACAACGAGCATGTGCA
>CABSZQ010000240.1 GCA_902482195.1 uncultured Haemophilus sp. | reverse complement strand
GCTTAAACAATCTGCACGGTTTGGCGTTAAACTAATTTCAATAGCTTTATCATCTAAATCTAAATATTCACGTAGATTTGTGCCTACTGGCGCATCTAACGGTAATTCAATAATACCATCTGCATCTACATCAATGCCTAATTCAGAGAATGAGCAAAGCATCCCTTCTGAAGGTTGACCACGTAATTTAGTCTTCTTAATTTTAAAATCACCAGGTAATACAGCGCCTTCAGTTGCACATGCTACTTTTAAACCTTGACGGCAATTTGGTGCACCACAAACGATATCTAATAAGCGCTCGCCACCAACATTTACTTTAGTAACACGTAATTTGTCTGCATCTGGGTGTTGTGCACATTCAACAACTTCACCCACAACAACACCTGTAAAGTCGCCAGCTACTTTTTCAACACCATCAACTTCTAAACCAAGCATAGTGATTTGATCACATAACTGCTCTGTTGAAATTGATGGATTAACCCATTCTCTCACCCAATTTTCGCTAAATTTCATTATCTCTGTATCCTTTATTGATGAACGTGTTACGTTCTAAATTAATCATTATCGTCAATTTAACCCAACGGTTAATTACTTAAATTGTTTTAAAAAACGTAAGTCGTTTTCAAAGAATGAGCGTAAATCTGTGACGTTGTAGCGTAACATGGTTAAACGCTCAACCCCCATGCCGACAGCGAAGCCAGAATATTCATTTGGATCAATACCTACGTTACGTAACACATTAGGATGCACCATACCACAACCTAATACTTCTAACCATTTGCCGTTTTTACCCATTACATCGACTTCTGCAGAAGGTTCAGTAAATGGGAAATAGGAAGGACGGAAACGAACTTGTAAATCTTCTTCAAAAAATGCACGTAAGAAATCGTGTAATAAGCCTTTTAACTCGGTGAAATTTGCTTTTTTATCTATATAAAGCAATTCAATTTGATGGAACATTGGTGTGTGTGTTTGATCGTAGTCATTACGATACACACGACCTGGCGCCATAATACGAATAGGCGGCTGCATTTTTTCCATGGTACGAATTTGCACACCAGAGGTTTGTGTACGAAGTAATAATTCAGGATTAAACCAGAATGTATCGTGATCAGCACGTGCGGGGTGATGTTTAGGGATATTTAATGCATCGAAATTGTAATAATCACTTTCAATTTCGGGACCGGTTTCCACAGAAAAACCTAACTCTGAAAAGAATTTTGTTACGCGATTGATGGTAATGGTCACTGGGTGTAAACCACCTGTTTCTGTTTTACGACCTGGAAGGCTCACATCAATACGTTCTTTCTCTAATTTCGCATTGAGTTCAGCTTGTTCCCACTCTGCTTTTTTAGCATTCAAAAAATCTAATGCTGCTTGTTTGGCTTCATTGATTTTAGCGCCCATTGCTGGACGCTCTTCTGCAGCAACATTACGCAATTCTTGCATAAGTTGGGTGAAATGCCCTTTTTTACCAAAATATTCCACACGAATTTCATCTAATGTGGCTAAACTTTTATTTTCGATTTGTTCAATCGCCGATTTTGCTTTCTCAACAAGATCTTTCAGATGTTGCATAGTTTCCCCTGATTATCTTTTCTAACTAAAATAAACCTAATGATAATACTAACTCATTAAAAAATCACGCGTTTATTAGTGAATTGATGTTTCAGATGAAAAATGACAAAGATTTTTGCTATTTTTTGAGATATATCACAGTAATTTTTAACATTTTGGATAGAATGAGGGAGAATCGAGCATGTCTAGGAGGCGTATTATGTGGAAATCAATTTCTCAAGTCTTAGCTGATCAATTTGGTGCTTACTATAACATCAAAGAAAAAAACAAAGTGCCTGGTGGCGAAGTAAATGAAACTTGGCTCATTACGGATGGAATCCAACCGGTCTTTGTTAAAGTGAATGAACGGTCCTATCGTTCAATGTTTCGTGCAGAAGCTGACCAATTAAACCTACTAGGCAAAACCAATACAATCCGACTTCCGCAAGTATATGGCGTAGGCTGTTCTCAAAACCATAGTTTCTTATTATTAGAAGCGCTTCCTATTACTCAACAAACCAATGCAACGCCACATTTTGCTGAAGAATTAGCAAAACTCCATCAAGTGTCTGGCACTAAAAACTATGGATTAGATTTTGATACTTGGCTTGGTCCTGAGTATCAGCCAAATAAATGGAATGGAAGTTGGGCGAAGTTTTTTGCAGAACAGCGTATTGGATGGCAATTACAACTCTGCAAAGATAAAGGTTTAGACTTTGGTCATATTGATTTAATTATTGAAAAAGTAAAACACAAACTTTCAAAACATAATCCTAAACCTTCTTTGTTACATGGTAACTTATGGATTGAAAATACCGCTATTGTAGGAAATCAAACCTTTACTTACGATCCTGCTTGCTACTGGGGTGATAGAGAGTGCGATTTAGCATTCAGTGAGCTTTTCCAACCTTTCTCAGCTGAATTCTATGAAATTTATGAGCGCACTTTCCCACTTGATAAAGAAGGTTTTGAAGAAAGAAAACACCTTTACCAACTTTATTATCTATTAAATTTTAGCCATCGATTCAATGGAAGTTATATCAACTTAACCACTAAGCTAATTGAAGAACTTTTACTTGAATAATTTCTTAAATATCAAAAATAAAAAAGAGCGTAATCATATTACGCTCTTTTTAGGTTTATACATTATTTTTGATAAAGAACTGCTGGACCTTGAGTACCACCATTAGCCTGGCTACCTTCTTGCAATTTTAAAACTGAACCAGAAGCATTTATTTCTACACGGCGATTAGGTCGTAAACAATCTTTTTCTGCTTTACTTCCATGTTTATAGCCGTCACAAGCTTTAACTTGTGGATTTTTACCATAACCAATAGCTGTGATTTCTGATGTCACCCCATCTTGAAGCAAACGAGCTTTAACACGGTTTGCACGACGTTGAGACAAATCTAAGTTATAAGCGTCAGAACCTAAACGGTCGGTATAACCTGCGACTTTTACATCTTTAG
>CABSZQ010000239.1 GCA_902482195.1 uncultured Haemophilus sp. | reverse complement strand
GTATACTAGAAAATTTTATCAATCAAAATTATAAAAACTAAATTTTCCTATTTATATATGTATTATTTAACTATTTACCTCTCATAGATTTTTATCATATAAAAAATCGGGCAATTTTTAAACTGCCCGATTTGTTTCTATTTTTGACCGCACTTTATGCTTTGGCGGTATCAATACGTTCAAATGACAACACTTTATTTTCTAACTGACGGAGTAATAAAGTGGCAATACCGGTAATGATGAGGTAAATACCGCCTGCAATACCGTAGATAGTTAGCGCATCATATTCAGTGCCGTAAAGTTGGCGAGCATATCCCATGATATCCATGATCGTAATGGTAGAAGCTAATGCTGTACCTTTAAATACCAAGATGATTTCATTGGTATAAGACGGGAGCGCACGTTTTAACGCATAAGGAATGAGAATTTTTAAAGTCTGCATACGACTTAATCCTAATGCCGCACAGCTTTCCCATTGACCTTTAGAGATCGCTTTTACTGCCCCATGGAATAATTGGGTTGAATAAGCCGCACTATTCAAAGCCAAAGCTAACGCTGCACAGAACCACGCATTAGAGAATAATCCCCATAAAGGACTGTCTACCAACCATTGGAATTGACCAGGGCCTGCATAAATTAAGAAAAATTGCACTAAAAGTGGAGTACCGGTAAATAAAACAAGGAATAAATTGACCGCACTTTTCACTAATTTAGTGCCAATAGAAAGCAAAAAGGTTAAGCCCAATGCGAGGAAAAAGGCAATAAACAATGCGACAACCGTAAGTAACAGACTAGTCGGAATACCTTGAGCAATGACTGCTAAATACTCTTGAAACATTATTCGACTCCCCGTTCAAATCGAGTGAAACGTAATTCTAATTTGCGAATACCTACTTGGCTGATCAACGTAATCACCAAATAAATTAATGCAGCAATACCATACCAAGTGAAAGGCTCATGAGTGTTAGTATTGATATACCCAGCCTGACGCATTAAATCATCGACACCAATTAACGACACCAACGCCGTATCTTTTAATAACACGAGCCATTGATTGCTTAAGCCCGGTAAGGCGTGTCGCCATACTTGCGGCATAATCAAATGAATGAAAGTATAAGGTCGGCTTAATCCTAAAGCGGCACCTGATTCCCACTGTCCTTTTGGAATAGCTTGGATCGCACCACGTAAGGTTTGTGAAGCATAAGAGGCAAAAATCAAAGACAATGCAAATACACCACAACCAAAGGCGCTGAATTCAATATACTCGCCCGTTAGCATTTCTACTATTTGGGTTGAACCAAAATAAATCAGTAGAACCACCAAAATTTCCGGTAAACCACGCAGTAAAGCAATCACAATAGAAGCTGGCTTTGCAATAAATACATATTTATTCGCTTCTAAGGCTGTAAAAATAATACTGAGCAATAAACCGACAATTAACGAGCAAATAGCAAGCCCTAAGGTCATTAGGGCTGCATGTCCAATTAATGTAAGATAATCATAAAACATAGATTATTTTGTCATCCATTTGTCATAGATTTTTTGGTATTCACCATTTGCTTTCACGGTTTCTAAACCTTTATTTAAGCTTTCTAGCAATTCTTTGCTTGATTTATTCACAGCGATACCTAAACCATTACCGAAATATTTTTTGTTCGTCACTTTCTCGCCAACAAATTGAATTTCAGGCTCTTTAGAAATCATATCAGACAATACCGCTGTATCTCCAAAGATGATATCGATACGGCCATTTTTTAAGTCTAAGATCGCATCTTGTAAGCTTGCATAAGATTTTGCATTATATTGCTTGGTTTCTGCTGCAGTATATTGTTGGAACGTTGTTCCGTTTTGAACACCAATTGTTTTTGCTGAAGCTAAATCTGCTTTACCTTTTAAAGCCACATAACTTGCTGTGCTGTCATAATACGCATTAGAAAATGAAACTTGTTTTGCACGCGCTTCAGTGATGTCCATTGCAGAAATCGCTGCATCAAAACGTTTTGCTTTCAAGCTTGGAATTAACGCATCAAATGCTTGGCTTTTAAAGTGACAAGTTGCTTGAATTTCCTTACAAATTGCATTCGCTACATCCACATCAAAACCGATAATTTCGCCTTTTTCATTCGTTGTTTCAAATGGCGGGTAGCTAGGCTCCATCGCAAAAGTGATTTCTTGTGCATTCGCAGCAAAAGCTGAGCCCATTAACATTGCGCTTAAAAGTAATTTTTTCATGTTGTGTTTCCTTATTCTGAGTGTGAAAGATATTGTTTAAATTGTTCGGTTTTTGGATTATCAAAGCAATCTGCACTGCCCATTTCAATAATCTTACCTTGTTCCATATAAACGACCTTTGTCGCCACTTTTTGTGCCACGTTCACTTCGTGGGTCACAATCACCTGAGTAATGCCTGTTTGTTGAAGCTCTTTAATGATATCAACAACTTGAGCTGTAATTTCAGGATCCAGTGCAGCCGTTGGTTCATCAAACAACAACACTTGCGGTTTCATCATTAATGCTCGAGCAATGGCTACACGTTGTTGCTGACCGCCTGATAAGTGAAGCGGGAAACGATCGGCATGCTCTTCCAAACGTAAACGTTTTAAAAGTTCTAATGCATCTTTTTTCGCTTCTTCCTCGCTAATGCCTAAGACTTTTTTCGGCGCTTCAATCAGGTTTTCAATTACCGTTAAATGTGGCCAAAGATTGTATTGCTGAAATACCATCCCCACATCTTGACGAAGTTGACGAATGGCTTTCGGATTATTATTCGCCTGAGATAAATCAAAATGATTATTCGCAATATGCAATTCGCCAGAGGTTGGTACTTCTAACAAATTTAGTGTACGGATTAACGTACTTTTTCCCGCGCCACTTGGTCCGAGTAACACCACGGTATCGCCTTCTTGTGCATCAAGATTGATATCAAACAATGCCTGTGATGAACCATAAAAGAAATTCAAATTTTTAACACTAATCGCCATTTTAAGTTTACTGCTATCCTTGATTGATCCGTAAGAATGAATAAATA
>CABSZQ010000238.1 GCA_902482195.1 uncultured Haemophilus sp. | reverse complement strand
TATGCACCTTCCTTCAAAATGCCGTCTTGCATGGTTAAGCAACGAGACAGTTTTTGCGCTAATGACATATCATGTGTCACCAATAAAAACGCAATGTTTTGTTCCGCATTCAAGGTTTGAATTAGCTCAAAAATACTTTCTGTGGTTTTATGATCCAAGTTACCTGTCGGTTCATCCGCTAAAACTAACGCTGGATTATTTACCAATGCACGAGCAATCGCAACACGTTGACGTTCTCCGCCTGAAAGTGCTGATGGACGATGAGTAATGCGATGACTTAAGCCTACTGCGCCTAATATTTTTTCAGCACGATCTTTTGCTTCTGTTTTATTCTGACGACCAATTAACATTGGCATCATCACATTTTCTAACGCGGTAAAATCCGCCATTAAATGGTGAAATTGATACACAAAACCTAGATTTTGGTTACGTAATTTAGCCAATTCACTTTCAGACGCTTTTTGCAAAGATTGCCCTTTAATAAAGACTTCCCCACTACTTGGCTGATCTAAACCACCCAAAGTGTGCAATAAAGTACTTTTTCCTGAACCAGAACTCCCCACAATCGCCACTAATTCTTGTGATTTCATGGCAAAGCTTACGCCTTTTAATACTTGGGTTTGGTTCTCGCCCTCTTGGTAAAATTTATTAATATTTTGGCATTCTAATAAGTAGTTATTCATATTTTACTCATAACGTAATGCTTCCGCTGGCTCAGTTTTCGCCGCACGATAAGCTGGATAAATGGTTGATAATAAAGATAATAATAAAGAAAAGGCAATCACAACAATGACTTGCACAGGCTCAATAGATGTCGGCAAGAAAACACCGTTCGGATTGACAGCACTTAAAATTGCCCCAAGGTTTAAGGTGATTAATACGCCCAGTACGGCACCAATCAATGTGCCCACTAGTCCCACCAATAAACCTTGATAAATAAAGATCGAACGCACTTGTGATTTAGTCACACCTTGCGTTTGCAAAATGGCGATTTCCCCTTGTTTATCCACCACCATTAAACTTAATGAGGTCACAATATTGGAAATCGCAACAACAATAATTAAACTAATCAACAAGCCCATCATATTTTTTTCCATACGAACTGCTTGGAAAAACTCCCCTTTTTGGACACGCCAATCGCTGATATGACTCTCTTTAAAATAACTCGGCAATTCTGTGATTTGGAAAGGATCATCTAGGAATAAACGATAGCCTTGTGCCTCACCTGGCTGAATACGCATTAGGCGGCCAATATCCGCTAAATTAGCAAAAACTTCATAACCTGACGCTTCACCATAATCATAGTAAATCTCACTCACGGTAAATAAACGCTGCATCGGCACACGACCAAATGGGGTGTATTGGCTGTTTTCCGTAATCATTAAGCGAACTTTATCGCCCACCGCTAAACCTAATTTTTGAGCCAGATTATCGCCAATAATTAGCTTGAACTCACCTTGCGGTAAAAGTTGATTAAATTGGCTAGGATCGAAACCTTCCAGTAAAGGATCATCTAAAAAAGACTGAATACCAATTACTTGTCCGGCACTCACGCCTTTTGCTGTTTGAAACACAACATTTGTCGTATTAATTGGCACGGCTTTTTGCACAAAGTGCGGTGTATTTTCAAGCGGTTTTTCTGCCGAAATAGGCGCTTCTTGGCTCACAATCGCATGCGGAATTGTCGAAAGCACCTGTTGTTTTTGATAGCCTTCTAATCCATTCATGACAGAAAGTACAATAATCAATGCCATCACACCCAGTACGATGCCAAAGCTTGCCAAATTAGCAACAAGTCGCCCAAAACGATCAGCGCTTTTAGCGCGCCAATATCGCAGAGCGACGTATAAAGAAATAGGTAAATTCATTATTTTTGATTTAATTGTTGAACGAAATCTTCGATATTTTGCGTCACTTTTTTCGTTAGCGTGGTTACCGCACTATCACTCGCCCAAGCAATATGAGGTGTGATAATTAAATTCGGCATCGTTTTCGCTAATTCAATCAGTGGATTGTTTTTCTCTGGTGGTTCTTTCACTAACACATCTAATGCAGCACCACCTAATTGTCCCGATTTTAATGCATCACAAACTGCTTGCTCATCAATCAATGGACCACGACCAGTATTGATTAAATACGCACCTTTCTTACAAAGTGACAAGGTTTCTTGATTGATTAAATTTTTAGTTGTTTCAGTCAATGCACAATGCAATGTCAGAATATCGGCCTGTTTTAGCACCTCTTCAAAAGGTGTGTAACCTTCACGGCACATTGTGGCATTTCGATGTTCAGCATAAAGCACTTTCATGCCTAAAAGCTCGGCTAAACGCCCTACTTCTGTACCTAAACAGCCTTTTCCAAACACACCTAACGTTGAACCTTTCACATCTGTAATGGGATAATCAAAGTAGCAGAACTGTTTACTCTCAGTCCATTTTCCAGTGATTTGATCGCGTTGCCAGCCAGCCAAGCTATGTTTTAACGCAAAAATCATCCCCAACACATGCTCAGGTACTGTCGTTGCAGAATAACCTGTCACATTTTTAACTGCCACACCCAATTCTTTTGCCGCGTCTAAATCCACGTTATTGGTGCCTGTTGCAGTGATAGCAATCAATTTTAATTTAGGTAGTTGTTGCAACACCTCACGGCTTAAAATCACTTTACTGGTGATAATAATATCTGCGTCTTTTGCTCGCTCAATGGTTTGCTCTGCAGAAGTATATTCATACTCTACCCAGTTATGCGGAAAGCTTGGACGAGGAATAGGAATATGTTTTGGAATTGCGGTGCTGTCTAAAAATACGATATTCATTGTTTTCTCCTTTTAATAGAACAAAAGTGCGGTCAAAAACAACGCTGTTTTCAACCGCACTTCTCCATTAGATGGACGTATCTAATTCAGGGAAAGATTTCACTAAATCATCAATGGCTTTCATCTGTGAGACAAAACCTTCTAATGCTGAAAGTGGCAATGCAGAAGGGCCATCACATTTTGCCTGATTTGGATTTGGGTGAGCTTCTAAGAATAAG
>CABSZQ010000237.1 GCA_902482195.1 uncultured Haemophilus sp. | reverse complement strand
ACCTACGACCCACTGGTCCCAAACCAGTTGCGCTACCAAGCTGCGCTACTCGCCGTCAGATTTCTCAATTAAGAGAAGATGGGGTGGCTAATGGGATTCGAACCCACGACAACTGGAATCACAATCCAGGGCTCTACCAACTGAGCTATAGCCACCATTGATTAGTTGTTCATCGCATTGACTTCTGGCGCGCTCGACAAGATTCGAACTTGCGACCTTTGGCTCCGGAGGCCAACGCTCTATCCAACTGAGCTACGAACGCGTTACTGCGTCGTTGCAGGGGCGTATATTAATGATTTCCAAATACCTTGTCTAGCACTTTTTTGAAAAAAAATATCAAAAGATAAATTTTTGTTCAATTTGTATAGAATTTATTATGTATTCGTTTATTTTTAGTGCTAAAACGTAAAAAAAGGATAGCAAATTGCTATCCTTTTTATTTCACTTATTGCTTGTTACGACGTGCGCGACGTTTCATTCTTCGTACCCATCGGGTGATTTTCCATGCTTTTGTAATTGAATAAGCATAAAGGAAGAATAATACAATAAACGCAATAAACATTGCCCATTCATTAATATAGAAGACTTCGCCTAAGATCCCAATTGTGGCACAAATGGCCGCAAAGAAGGTAATTAATAAAAAGGCTTGGCGAGAGGTTAATCCTGCACGAACCATTAAGTGGTGTACATGTAAGCGATCCGGACGGAATGGACTTTTCCCTTTGCGTAAACGGCGATAAATAATAGCCACCATATCAATTAAAGGAACAGCAATAATCCAAAGTGCGGTCACTGGATTCATCGGATGTCCTTTTCCTTGCGTACTTAAAAGTAGAATCCAAATAATAGTAAAGCCGATTAAAGTACTTCCTGCATCGCCCATGAAAACTTTATATTTTGGCCCGAACGGAATCCCTAAGTTTAATAATAGATAAGGTAAAATCGCTACAATTAAGCCAAAACTCCAATATGCCATATCCATCTGTCCATCACGGAACATCAAGATACCGATGGCAGCAAATGAAACAATAGACAACCCTCCTAGCAATCCATCAATACCATCAATCATATTAAAGGCATTAATAATCGCGATTGTGGCAAATACGGTAATAATCAATCCGATAGAACCAAGTGTTAATTGGAATGGCCCGAGAATTTGGCCTAAATGATCTAAATAAACATTACCTAAGTCGATCATTAAAATCGCAAGCACCGCTTGAATTCCTGCACGCAAGAAAGGGCTAATATCAAAGCGGTCATCTAAGATACCGATTGCGAGTAGAACAAAGATACTGAATATATAAAGATAAGGTAAACGAAGTTGATCCCACTCCATTAAATAATAGCAAAGGTTTCCCATAAAAAGAGAAACACCGCCAATGAGCGGAATCGCACCTTGGTGACGTTTACGATAATTTGGCTTATCAACCAAGCCAATTTTATTGGCAATTGGTCGCATGACAATTAAGGTTAAAAATGCCCCTAAAAAAGTGACGAGAAGACTTAGCATAGTTTTTATCCTAAAATTTTTTTGCAAAGGATAACATAAAGAAAAATCAGCACACAAAGATTTTTCTCAAATTCAGTTTTTTAGTACAATATGGCCACTTTTAATATAAGGATTAAAAATCATGACAAAATCAACCGCACTTTTCTCTCGTGCACAAGAAGTTATTCCTGGTGGTGTAAACTCCCCTGTTCGTGCTTTTAAAGGCGTAGGTGGCACACCTGTATTTATTCAAAAAGCCAAAGGCGCTTACATTTACGATACCGAAGGCAAACAATATATCGATTATGTGGGTTCTTGGGGGCCAATGATTTTAGGTCACAATCACCCTGCTATTTTGGATGCTGTATTAAAAGCAGCAGAAAATGGTTTAAGCTTTGGTGCGCCAACACCATCTGAAATTGATTTAGCAGAATTAGTCTGTGAAATTGTGCCATCTATTGAAATGGTTCGTATGGTGAGTTCAGGTACTGAAGCAACCATGACAGCCATTCGTCTTGCGCGTGGTTATACAAATAGAAGCAAAATCTTAAAATTTGAAGGTTGTTACCACGGCCATTCTGATTCACTTCTAGTAAAAGCAGGATCGGGGGCGTTAACACTTGGTCAACCAAGCTCACCAGGTGTACCTGAAGATTTTGCAAAACACACTTTAACAGCTGAATATAACAATCTTGATTCTGTTAAAAAACTCTTTGAAGAATTCCCTAATGATATCGCTTGTGTGATTATTGAACCTGTCGCAGGCAACATGAACTGTATTCCGCCAAAAGAAGGTTTCTTACAAGGCATTCGTGAAATCTGTGACCAATATGGTGCACTTTTCATTATTGATGAAGTTATGACTGGTTTCCGTGTTTCACTTGCAGGCGCACAAGCTTATTATGGTGTAACACCGGATCTCACCACATTAGGTAAAGTCATTGGCGGCGGTATGCCTGTTGGTGCAGTGGGTGGTAAAAAAGTGATTATGCAACACCTTGCACCGACCGGTCCGGTTTACCAAGCGGGTACCCTTTCTGGTAACCCGATTGCAATGGCGGCAGGTTTAGCTTGTTTAACTGAATTGAAAAAAGCAGGTAACGAACAGCACCTTGCAGAATTAACCACTAAACTTTGTGACGGCTTAAAAGCATTAGCTCAAAAACACAATGTACCATTTGTGATTAATCATGTAGGCGGCATGTTTGGTATTTTCTTCACTGACCAAAAACAAGTTACCTCTTATGCAGAAGTCATGAAATGTGATACCGAAAAATTCAAAGTGTTCTTCCACAAAATGCTCGATCAAGGCGTTTACCTTGCGCCTTCTGCTTTTGAAGCGGGCTTTATGTCTTTAGCTCATACAAATGAAGACATTGAAAAAACGCTTGCTGCCGCAGATATTGCATTTGCAGCAGTTGCTTAAAACATAAAAAGTGCGGTTAAATTTAACCGCACTTTTTTATTTCATATTACAAACGTTCATAGAGCACGTTTTCTAATAATCCCCTTTCCTCTTCGGTTAATGCAATTCCTTTTTCATTTGTCAAAATGAAGAAGTCTTCGGCTTTTTCCCCTAC
>CABSZQ010000236.1 GCA_902482195.1 uncultured Haemophilus sp. | reverse complement strand
ACATCAAACACCCTGAAGAACAAGTAAATTTTGCTCAGGCAGTACGTCAAGGGCTTGGTAAGGACCAAGGCTTATTTTTTCCGGAAACCATTCCAACGTTAAGCAATATTGACGAATTATTAGCCTTACCATTGGTTGAACGTAGCCAAAAAATTCTTGCGGCATTAATCGGTGAAGAATTACCAAAAGCCACTTTAGATGCAATGGTAAAAAATGCATTTACTTTTCCTGCACCGTTAGAAAAAGTGGAAGATAATATTTATGCCCTTGAATTATTCCATGGTCCAACTTTAGCATTTAAAGACTTTGGTGGTCGTTTTATGGCGCAGGCGCTCGCTGCAGTGCGTGGTGATGGCAAAATTACTATTTTAACGGCAACATCCGGTGATACCGGTGCTGCAGTTGCCCACGCATTTTATGGGCTAGAAAACATCAATGTGGTGATTTTATATCCGAAAGGCAAAATCAGCCCATTACAAGAAAAACTATTCTGTACTTTAGGTGGGAATATCCGCACTGTTGCGATTAATGGCGATTTCGATGCGTGCCAAGCGTTAGTCAAACAAGCGTTTGATGATGCAGAACTACGTCAAGCGATTGGTTTAAACTCAGCGAACTCCATTAATATTAGCCGTTTATTGGCGCAAGTTTGTTATTACTTTGAAGCGGTAGCGCAATTACCAAAAGAAAAACGTGATAATGTCGTGGTTTCTGTACCAAGTGGTAACTTCGGTAACTTAACTGCGGGATTAATCGCTAAAACATTAGGTTTACCAATTAAACGCTTTATTGCAGCAACCAATGCGAACGATACCGTGCCACGTTATTTAGAATCAGGTAATTGGGTACCTAAAGCGACCGTAGCCACGCTTTCTAATGCGATGGATGTCAGTCGCCCGAACAACTGGCCACGTGTCGAAGAGTTATTCAAACGCAATGGCTGGAATTTAAGTGATTTAGGTTCTGGTATGTTAAGCGATAGCGAAACAGAAGAAACCTTAAAAGCGATGTATGCAAAAGGTTATTTATGTGAACCACACGGTGCAATCGCCTATCAAGTATTGAAAGATCAACTTAAAGCGGATGAAACCGGTATTTTCTTATGTACGGCACATCCAGCGAAATTTAAAGAGTCAGTGGAGCGTATTCTTTCGCTCGATCTTCCATTGCCAGAAGCGTTGGATAAACACAATAAATTGCCATTACTTTCTGATGAAATGGATGACGATTTTGCACAATTACGTGCATATTTGTTGAAATAATAAAAAAGTGCGGTTAATTTTGACCGTACTTTTGTTTTATCACTCAAAAGGGCGGGATAAACGCCCTTTATTTTTTAGGAGTTAATCTTCTTTTCCTAAGATTTGATTCACTTCACTCTTATAGAGTACAGCTTTAGCACCGAAAATGGCCTGTACGCCACCACCGACTTCAAGCACATCAATCGCACCTAATTTTTTCAATGTGGCTTTATCAACGGCTTTGACATCTTTAACTGAAACACGTAAGCGAGTAATACAAGCATCCACGTTTTCAATATTTTCAGCGCCACCTAATGCTGCAATAATTTTATGTGCATTTTCAGTCAGAGAGCTGGTTTCTTGCTCTGCATTTTCTTCGGTTTCTTCACCGCGTCCTGGTGTCATTACATTAAAAATGCGGATCAAGAAAACGAAAGAGAAATAATAGAGCAGAGCCCAAGGAATACCGACAAAAATCACACGCAACCAATGGGTGTTTTCATCACCTTGTAAAATGCCGAAGAGCAAGAAATCAATAAAACCACCAGAGAAAGTATTCCCGATAGAGATGTTTAGATAATCGGCAATAAAGAAAGATACACCATCTAAGAAAGCGTGGAATACATAAAGCCATGGTGCAACAAACAAGAACATAAACTCGATCGGTTCAGTAATCCCAGTAATGAATGATGTTAGGGCTGCACCAAGGAATAAGCCGCCAATTTTTGCACGACGTTTTTTCGGTACGCAGTGATACATAGCTAAACAGGCTGCTGGTAAGCCAAACATCATGGTATCAAAACGGCCGGCAAAGAAACGCGTCCCTTCAGTAAATAAACCATGGTGATTTGGATCCGCTAATTGAGCAAAAAAGATTTTTTGTGCACCAACAATCATCTCGCCATTGACCATTTCTACACCACCTAATTCAGAATACCAAAATAGTGGGTAAATCATGTGATGTAAGCCAACCGCACCAGATAATCGCATTAAGAAACCGTATAAGAATGTACCAAAGGTTCCCATGGATGCGATGCTTTTACCTGCTGAGACGAGCCATTGTTGGAAAGTTGGCCAAATGAGGAAGAAAACTAATCCAACGAAAATAGCTGAAAAAGCAGTCACAATTGGCACAAAGCGAGAGCCGCCAAAGAAACCTAATACTTGTGGTAATTGGATGTTGTGATAGCGATTGTGTAATTTAACGGTAATCAAGCCCATCACCAATGCTCCAATCACACCCGTATCGATGCTTTTTACATCAGGAGAGAAAATCGGAATTAATGCAGCAATGGTGCCCGTCATAATGAGATAACCAACAACGGCAGCGAGAGCAGCAACGCCTTTGTCACGTTTGGCTAAGCCGATACCTAAACCAATACACAATAATAAGGCTAAATTAGCGAATACCACGCTACCGGCTGCAGACATAATCTGAAACAGACCTTGCAGAGCCTCATTATTTAAAATTGGATAGGCTTGCACCGTTGCTTTATTGGAAAGTGCACCGCCGATCCCGAGTAAAAGACCCGCAGCAGGCAAAATAGCAATCGGCAACATAAATGCCTTACCAACTTGTTGAAGTTGTTTAAACATAGAACCTCCTGTGATTACTTTTTTGAAATGTAACGTATTTAAGGAGAAAAATCTGTGAAACTGCTCACAGTTTTAATCTAAGACGTTGTTTTGACAGATTTTTGCTTGTGTTGGCGCGCAGCGAATTTCCTTTTATAATGCAATCAAACTGATATGTTTATTTATTATTTGTATGACAACTTTTATTGCTTACGCCAATATTCAACAACCGTTCCCTTTTGATGAAATCCCTAC
>CABSZQ010000235.1 GCA_902482195.1 uncultured Haemophilus sp. | reverse complement strand
TGCAGGTCCTTTTAAAACTTCAACGGTTTCAGTTGTCGCGCTAAAGTTTTTAGCGGGGCCAGCTTGTAAACCGTTACGCATAATTGAGTTGTCACGGTTTCCACCAAAACCACGTTTTTGAATAGAGTCAAACATACCACCTAACGTATTCGCTTGACTCACACCGCTGACGTTATAAAGTGCATCAATGAGTGATTCAGGTTTACGATCTTCTAGTAGTTTGGTCGAAGGAATATTTACTGTGTTTGGTGTGTCGAATACAGGCACTTCAGCTTTTGATACAACTGATGTCCCTGTCGTTTGATAACCATTTTGTTTAATTCCCGTATCTTGAACGTTAATTTGCTCAAGCGTCTCGGTGTTTGTATCTACGGTTTGCTCAGTTTCTGCAAACGTAGAAATGGAAAAACTGGTTAAAAGTGCGGTTGAAATAAGGCTTAATTTAAAATTCATAGTCGCTTCCCAATAGATAATAAAGGAGCTGCAAGTATAGCGAAAACGTTTACGTCAATCAATGCAAATTATTTTCATTTGTATGTGTGATTTATTCAGAAAAGATTCATTTAAATTAAGTAGGGGATAAAAAGAAAAAATCCCAAGCTAAAAAGCTTGGGATTGAAATATGGTGCGACTAGCTGGACTCGAACCAGTGACCCCCACCATGTCAAGGTGGTGCTCTAACCAACTGAGCTATAGTCGCGTAAAAGATGTGGCAGATGATAAACAGTTTTAACGATGAAAACAAGGGGATTTGTTTTAAGTTAAATTTAGCTGCTAAAAAAATAACCAAAATTTGTTGCAAAAACTCTCAGTGCTTGTTTTGATTTTGCAGTGGTTTAAGCGTATAATGCGCGACGGTTTTTATCTCGGATGAGCCGAAATTAAAAAAGCTTTTTTAAATTGTAACTATTTGTGGAGTTTAGATAATGTCTAGAAAATTAAGAAGAACGAAGATTGTATGTACAATGGGTCCAGCTACAGACCGCGATAACAATCTTGAAAAAATTATCGCAGCAGGCGCTAATGTTGTACGTATGAACTTTTCTCACGGTACACCAGATGATCATATTGAGCGTGCTGAGCGTGTTCGTTCGATCGCGAAAAAATTAGGTAAAACCGTGGCAATTTTAGGTGACTTACAAGGTCCTAAAATTCGTGTTTCTACTTTTAAAGACGGCAAAATTTTCTTAAATGTTGGCGATAAATTTATTCTTGATGCGGAATTACCAAAAGGTGAGGGTAATCAAGAAGCCGTTGGTTTAGACTATAAAACTCTTCCACAAGACGTTGTTCCTGGCGATATTCTTTTATTAGATGATGGCCGTGTTCAATTAAAAGTTCTTTCTACTGACGGTGCAAAAGTATTTACTGAAGTGACAGTTGGTGGTCCATTATCAAACAATAAAGGGATCAACAAATTAGGTGGTGGTTTATCTGCAGACGCATTAACTGAAAAAGATAAAGCAGATATCATCACAGCTGCACGTATTGGTGTAGATTACTTAGCTGTATCTTTCCCTCGTTCAAGTGCAGATTTAAACTATGCGCGTGAATTAGCAAAACAAGCAGGTTTAGACGCGAAAATCGTTGCTAAAGTTGAACGTGCTGAAACAGTCGTTGATGAAGCAGCAATGGATGATATCATCCTCGCTTCTGATGTCATCATGGTTGCGCGTGGTGACTTAGGTGTTGAAATTGGTGACCCGGAATTGGTTGGCGTACAGAAAAAATTAATTCGTCGTTCACGTCAATTAAATCGTGCGGTTATTACTGCAACTCAAATGATGGAGTCAATGATTAGCAACCCAATGCCAACTCGTGCAGAAGTAATGGACGTGGCAAATGCGGTATTAGATGGTACTGACGCGGTAATGCTTTCAGCAGAAACTGCTGCAGGTCAATATCCAGCTGAAACTGTGACGACAATGGCTCGCGTATGTTTAGGTGCAGAAAAAATGCCTAGCATCAATGTTTCTCATCACCGTTTAGATCGTGAGTTCAGAGATATTGAAGAATCTGTAGCAATGTCTGCGATGTATGCTGCGAACCACTTAAGCGGTATTGCAGCAATCATTACATTAAGCCACTCCGGTCGTACACCATTATTAATGTCACGTATTAGCTCAGGTTTACCAATTTTTGCACTTTCACGTGTTCAAGAAACATTAAACCGTTGTGCATTATACCGCGGTGTAACACCAGTTCATTTTGATGGTGAATCTCGTAGCTCTGCAGGTGCAAAAGCCGCGATTAACCTATTAAAAGAAAAAGGTTATTTAGTTTCAGGTGATCTTGTTTTATTAACACAAGGTGATGAATCTGAAGGTACAACTAACGTATGTCGTACTTTAACGGTTGAATAATCAACATTCCTGAATGAAAAAGAGCGGTGGATTTTTCCACCGTTTTTTTATGTCTAAAATATTGAAAATATTGACCGCACTTTTTTCTTAAAACCACCTCGTATTTGCGGTATCATAAGCACAGTTTTTTAGTTTAAATTGAAATCCTTATGGCCTCACAACGACAAATCCAATCTCCTGATCAGAAAACTGAACAAGTTAGCATCCCGCCTCATTCTACTGAAGCTGAACAAGCCGTACTCGGCGGCATTATGTTGAGTAATCAACATTGGGATGGTATTGCAGAAAGAGTGATCGCTGAGGATTTTTATACTTTTGCGCATAAAGCAATCTTCCAAACCATGGAAGAATTAATGCGTAACCAAACGCCGATTGATTTAATCACCCTTGATCAAGCCCTTAAAGCGAAAGGTATTAGCGATTCTGTAGGCGGTTTTGCTTATCTCGCTGATCTTTCTAATAACACCCCAAATGCCATTAATATTTTGGCTTATGCCGAAATCGTGCGTGAAAAAGCGATTTTGCGTGAGCTTATTGCTGTAGGAAATCGTATCGCAGAAAACAGCTATTCTCCGAAAGGCAAAGACATCAAAATGGTATTGGATGAAGCCGAGAGAGAAGTGTTTGCTATCGCTGAAAAACGTAGTTCTTCAACTGAAGGGCCACAAAATGTGATCAGCGTGTTGGAAAGTACTATTGCTCGAATCGATACCTTA
>CABSZQ010000234.1 GCA_902482195.1 uncultured Haemophilus sp. | reverse complement strand
CCTTTATCCATTTCAATGCTTAAATAATGTAACACAAGTTTGGCTAGGCCCGCTGAATTAGCAAAACCTAGAAAACGTGCCATAATTTGCGTATCCATCATAGGTTGTGGAAGTGCATCAAACTCTTGTAAGAAAACCAATAAATCTTCATTACAAGCATGCAAAATTTTTGTCACCTGCTGATCGCGTAATAATTCCACAAAAGGTGAAAAATCAGTAATGGATAAAGGATCGATCAATGAAACACGTTCACCATCATAAAGTTGAATTAATCCTAATTTAGGATAATAGGTCGATACCCGCATAAATTCAGTATCTAAAGCGACCGCACTTTGCTGACGCGCTAACTGACAAACCTGAGCGAGCTCTTCATTATTTTGAATTAATGTAAAGTGCGGTTGATTTTGGCATTCTTTTATCATTGTAATAGGATGTATTTTCAAATAGAGGTAAAGACTAAACAGGGATATGAACACATATCCCTGATTTTATTAATGTTGTGAGCGTTTTGCTATTTCTTCATCACGCAGTACGCGTCGTAAAATTTTGCCTACATTACTTTTCGGTAATTCATCCCGAAACTCAATATCTTTCGGGACTTTATAACCCGTAAGATGTTGTCGGCAATGTTGGCGTAATTCATCACGCGTGAGGCTATCATCTTTCTTCACAACGAAGATTTTGATGGTTTCTCCTGACACTTCGTGTGGCACGCCGATAGCGACCACTTCAGCGACTTTATAATTTAGCATCACCACATCTTCGATTTCATTTGGATAAACGTTGAAGCCTGAAACTAAGATCATGTCTTTTTTGCGATCAACAATACGGAGGCTATAGCTCTCGTCCATAATGACGATATCACCCGTTGCCATCCAACCATCTTGAAGCACTTCAGCTGTCGCTTCAGGGCGCTGCCAATAGCCACGCATGACTTGTTCACCTTTAACCCAAAGCTCTCCAGCTTCACCAAGTTGTGCTTCCGAGCCATCATCTTTGATGATTTTAATATCGGTATTTGGCACTGGTACACCGATTGTACCATTGTGTTTCACCACATTAATCGGACAAGCGGCAATTAGCGGTGAACATTCTGTCATACCATAACCTTCAATGATGTTGCAGCCGGTTAAATCATGCCAACGCGTTGCAACCGATTGTTGGATCGCCATACCGCCGCCAACAGAAAGTTTTAATCGTGAAAAATCCACTTCTTTGAAATTTTCATTATTAAGCAACGCATTAAACAGGGTATTTACTCCTGTAATCGCTTCAAAACGGTATTTTTTGAGTTCTTTCACAAAGCCATCAATATCACGTGGATTCGTAATTAAGAGTGCGGTAACGCCAAGCTCTAAGAAAAGTAAACAGTTTACCGTTAAGGCAAAAACATGATAAAGCGGTAAAGCCAGTACGGCAACGCGTTGCTTAGCATGATCGCCAATAAATGGCTCTGCAATCCACTTCGCTTGGAAAATATTGGTAATAATATTGCCATGTGTCAGCATTGCGCCCTTAGCAACACCGGTCGTTCCACCTGTATATTGTAAGAAGGCTAAATCTTCACGATCCACTTGTGGACGAACATATTGGCGATATTTACCAATACTTAACACTTCACGGAAAGTCACTGCATTCGGTAATTTATATTTTGGCACTAATTTTTTGACGTATTTCACCACAAAATTGACCAAATTACGCTTACCAAAAGAAAGCTGGTCACCCATTCTTGTCAAAATCACGTGTTTCACTTTAGTGTTAAACACGATTTTTTCTAAGGTTGAAGCAAAGTTTGAAACCACAACAATGGCTGTTGCACCGCTATCTTGTAACTGATGTTCTAATTCTCGAGGGGTATAAAGTGGATTCACGTTTACCACAACCAAACCAGCACGTAAGATACCAAAAAGCGCAATAGGATATTGCAATAAATTTGGCATCATCAATGCAACACGCTCACCACGTTCTAACTTTAATTCATTTTGTAAATAAGCTGCAAATGCACGGCTGCGCTCTTCTAATTTACGAAATGTTAAAACCTGCCCCATGTTGATATAGGCGGGACGGTCTGGATGCTCACGAATTGCTTTATCTAAAATATCGAGAATCGAATCATATTTTGAGGTATCCAGCGTGGTGGGTGAACCTTCTGGATAATTTTGAAACCAAACTTTTTCCATTTTTTATCCTTATTCTTTGGAAAATTTTCTTAATTTTATCATTTAGTTAGTAGAGATAATAGCGAATTTCAGGCTCGCCATACCAATAATATGGTCGTCGACCAAAAAAGCCCCAATCATCCCACATATCATCTGGATAGTAATAGCTTTGAGAAAGCTTCCAGACACGATAATGATTGGTTTGAATTACAGGGTAAGTGTAGCTTGCCTGATCAACCTTGCCTTGTTCTGTTTTCAGTAAGGTGCCGCCAATTGTAATAAATTGGTCTTTTAAACTTTCAGGCTCAACAAAACCATCAAGATAAGTAATGAAACGTCCATTAGGTTGTTCATCAATCATGGGTTTTGCAGAGGTTGAGTAAACTGGATAGCTTAATACTTCAATTTTAGTTTTATTCGGCTGGGCTTGTGCTGTTAATACTTTTCCGCCTAAACGAATTGATTTGCACTGACAGCTATAATCACTCTGCTGAATTGAAGATAATGATTTTAAAGTAAACTGTTCTTTTTCCAGTCCTCTCGGTGCATTAACACATCCCACTAATGTGGTCGAAAGTGCGGTCAAAACTAAGATCGTTTTTTTATTCATCTTCAACTCCTTTTTGAAAATTATTCACGCCCAGGTAATTTTTTCCAAGTCACTTCATTACGCAAATAAACCGGTTCAATTTCTAAGGCGGATATGACTTTATTCTGTGCATAATCTGTTAAAGCAAGCTCAAGCATATATTGTGCAGAGGGTAAAATAATATCACTCCCTCCTAAACCACAGTCTTTAAATTGAGGATACGCTGCCCAACCCGTTCCGACTCGGTATGCAGATAAATCTGAAAATTGTTCAAGTACTTTTTCTGGTTGGCAAACTTGTTCTTCTATAACAGGATTCCATTGGAAAAACTCTCCTAATTC
>CABSZQ010000233.1 GCA_902482195.1 uncultured Haemophilus sp. | reverse complement strand
ATCTTTTCTTGTGATTGGCGTGGTCAGTCTTATTCTCGATGTGATGACTGGCCCTGCGATGTTATCGGTATCGGAAGTTGTGAATTCGTTATTCGATATCGGTGAAGTCGATACAATGACAGACAATATTGTGCATAATTTACGTTTACCTATGGCCTTGATGGCACTTGTAGTCGGGGCAACATTGGCTGTAGGTGGGGCAGAGATCCAAACCTTATTAAATAACCCTATGGCAAGTCCTTATACATTAGGTCTCGCGGCTGCGGCAGGTTTTGGTGCTTCTATTGTGATTGCTTTCGGAAGCTTTGGTTTACCAGTACAAGTTGCCGTGCCAATTGGTGCATTTGTCATGACCATGCTCGCATCTGGGATTCTTTTCTTGTTTGCGTCTAAACGTCGATTTAGTTCTGAAATGCTCGTATTAGTAGGGATTGCATTGCTCTTTATTTTCCAATCCTTACTTTCATTGGTGCAATTTATTTCAGCGCCGGAAGTCTCGCAACAAATTCTTTTCTGGCTATTTGGTAGCTTAAATAAAGCCACATGGCAAAGCTTAGTCATCATTACTGTTGTGACGACAATATGCGTAGCATTACTTTCAAAAGAGCTTTGGAAATTGACCGCACTTCGTTTAGGCGAAGATCGTGCGGCGAGTCTTGGCATCAATTTGCAAGTATTACGTATCAAGGTATTAGTTCTTGTCGCAATGATGACGGCGACGGCAATTAGTTTTGTGGGCGTGATTGGCTTTATCGGCTTAGTTGCACCACATGTTGCTCGAATGTTACTTGGTGAAGATCAACGTTTCTTCTTACCGGGCGCGATGTTAGTCGGTGCGGCATTCTTATCTCTTTCTTCGGTATTATCCAAAGTTATTATCCCTGGTGCATTATTCCCAGTGGGGATTGTTACCTCGTTTATTGGGGTGCCTTTCTTCTTTTGGATTATTTTAAATAACAAGAGGGGACAATAATGTTAGAATTAAAGAATCTTACGGTAAAACGAGGTGATCTCACCGTTGCTGATCACATTAATGTCCGTTTTGAAGAAGGTAAAGTTTACACGGTGCTTGGGCCAAACGGCACGGGAAAATCCTCCATGCTGAAAACCATTTTTGGTGAATTACCACATGAAGGAATGATTACCTATCAAGGCAAACAGCTAGAACGGACGAAGTTAGCAGATTGGCGTAAACCAATTGGTTATATGCCTCAAGATAGCCGGGTAGATGCAAGCTTGACCGCACTTGAAGTTGTCCTTTTGGGACGAATGGATAGTCTAACGATGCGAGTAAGCGATGAGCTTCTCACTGAAGCGGCAAGTATTATGGCACAATTAGGCATCGGTCATTTAGCCCATCGTGATATTCTGAATCTCAGTGGCGGACAGCGTCAAATGGTGATGTTCGCCCAAGTTTTATTACGTGAGCCACAGATTTTAATGTTGGACGAGCCGGTGAGTGCGTTAGATATGCATCATCAGCTTAATCTATTAGAAGAAGTTTACACCTATACGAAACAGAAAAATCTGATTACTATAATGGTATTACATGATTTAAGTCTTGCCGCTCAATTTTCAGATGAGTTGATTTTACTTGGTGAAGGTAAAGTACAAGGCGTGGGCGATGCGCATCATGTTTTACAAGTAGAAACTATTAATCGTTTATATCGTGTAAACGTTGAATTATTACAATGTAGCGCAGGTTTGCCGGTGGTTCGTCCGCAACGTAAATCAGCACATTCTTAAGTAAGGAAATGAAAATGAAAAAAATCGCACTTGCAGCATTATTAGGATTAAGTTTTGCTGCTCAAGCCGCACATTATGACATCAAAATGCTGAATTCTAACAGTGAAGGCTCAATGGTTTTTGAACCGGGGTATTTAAAAGTACAACCAGGTGATACCGTGACATTCCGTCCAGAAAATAAAAGTCACTTTGTGCACAGCAAAGCAATTCCTGAAGGTGCTCAAAAATTCCAATCTGAAGAAGATCAGGAACTCACGATCACTTTAGATAAAGAGGGTGTTTATGTTTATACCTGCCCAGTACACCGTTCAATGAATATGAATGGTGTGATTCAAGTGGGTGATAATCTACCAAACAAAGAACAAGCGGAGAAAGTGGTGAAAGATCTTGAGAAGAAATCAATGACGAATAAAGGTCGTCTTGAAAAATATTTTGCTCAAGTAAAATAATCATTGAAATTGATGCGCCAGTTTGATGATTGGCGCATCTTCTTTATGCTTCAAACCTGTTATTATTTACTATGCTTACAATTACCACTTGCAAAACGTATCCTTCAGCCCCTCAAAATCTTATCCCTGTACAAACACAACTTTCTAATCAAGGTATTCCTACTCAATTTTTACCTTGGCAAGAAACATTACGGAGTCAGTTTATTCTGCCTTTAGCGGCATGGGATTACGCAAATTTCTACAATGAATTTACTCAATGGATTAAACAACATAAGAATGCGTTTATCAATCCTGCGGGATTAATGTTATGGAATAGTCATAAAGGCTATCTATGTGATTTACATAATTGGGGTATCAATGTCATCCCAACCCTTATTTGCTTAACAAAAACATCTGAAATTTTGACCGCACTTGAACGTCAAGATTGGCCTGAATTTGTCATTAAACCTGCTGTAGGGCAGAGCGGTAATTTGGTGACAAAACTTAAACAAGGTGAAACGTTACCTGATCTTTCTGCGTATGGTGAGCAAGTTGTGTTACAGCCGTTTATTCCTGAAGTGGCAACAAATGGTGAAACCAGTTTGATTTTTTTCAATGGTGTATTTAGTCATGCTATTCGCCGACAGCCACCTCAAAATGAATGGCGAGCAAATTCACAATATAAAGTTGAAATTATCCCTGTTGAGGTTGATGATTATATTATTGAAACAGCTCGCCATGTTTTACATAAATTGCCTGAAATGCCTGTTTATGCACGCGTAGATGGAACAATTATTGACAATACATTTTTATTGAATGAATTAGAGTTGATTGAGCCAGCGTTATATTTGGATCGTTGGGAAGGGGCAACAGAACGATTTGTTGATGTGTTGAAAAACAGAATACTAAAATAAGCGCATAAAAAAACCTTACTTTTTACAGTAAGGTTTT
>CABSZQ010000232.1 GCA_902482195.1 uncultured Haemophilus sp. | reverse complement strand
GAGTAAAATCTGCCTTTTCTTTTGTTATGTTGAGATGAAAAAAAGTGCGGTCAAATTTAACCGCACTTTTTGTTTTTATTGATTAAAGCACTTTTACAGTGCTTTCACATAAATAACGAATATTGTCTTCAGTGATACCGGCCACATTGATACGACCAGAACGAACAGCGTAAATCGCAAATTTTTCTTTTAAGCGATCAACTTGTTCAGGCGATAAACCGCTGAAAGAGAACATACCGTTTTGTTCCATGATAAAGCTGAAATCTTGTTCTGCACCATATTCTTTTAATAACTGAACGAATAAATGACGCATTTTTTTGATACGTTCACGCATTTCAGTTAATTCATTTTCCCATTCTTGACGAAGTTGTGCATCATTTAATACTGTTGCTACGGTTGCCCCACCATGAGATGCAGGATTAGAGTAGAGTGTACGAATAATTGATTTCACCTGTGTTAAAGCGGTTGAAGCAATTTCTGCATTTTCAGCCACAAGGGTAAAGGCACCTACGCGCTCATTGTATAAACCAAAGTTTTTAGAGAATGAACTCGCCACTAATAATTCTTTATGATTTGCCGCAAAAGCACGTAAACCGTAAGCATCTTGGTCTAAGCCATTGGCTAAACCTTGATAAGCAAAGTCAAAGAGTGGTAGCCAGCCGTTTTTCGCTGAAAGCGCGGCTAATTCTTGCCATTGCTCAGGGGTTGGGTCAATACCGGTTGGGTTGTGGCAACAACCGTGTAACAGCACCACATCGCCTTCATTTGCTTGGCTTAAATCTTCAAGTAAATGTTCCCAGTCAAGGGCTTTGCGTTCAGCATCATAATAACGATATTCACGAATTGTCATGCCCACCGCATTGAAAATGGCATTGTGGTTTGGCCATGTTGGTGTACTAATCCATACATTTTGTGCTTTGGTTTGGCGTTTAATGAATTCTGCGGCAATGCGTAATGCACCTGTGCCGCCTAAACTTTGTGCAGTTCTTGCACGATTCGCTTTAATTACATCAGAATCTTTACCGAAAAGGAGTTCTTTTGTGCGTTCGTTATAATCGGCAATACCATCGATAGTCAGGTAGTTTTTCGTTTTTTCGTTATCAAATAAGCGTTTTTCGGCTTCTTTTACTGCACGCATAATCGGCGTTGTACCTTGTGCATCTTTATAAACGCCAATACCTAAATTGATTTTATTTTCACGCGTTTCTGATTTGAATGCTTCGCCTAAGCCTAAGATAGGATCGGCCGGAGCCGCTTTGATATGTTCAAACATAGCTTTTCCTTATGTATGTGTTGTGAGATGAGTAATTTTATACTTCAGTCAATGGATTTTATCAAGAAGAACCTAATAAAAATCAACCGCACTTTGATGTTTTTAGATATTCATCAAAAAGTGCGGTTATTTTTTCGATTATTTTAATTTCTTAATCGCCCAATTTAAGCCGGATTGATAGTCTTCAGGGAGTTCGTGACGAAGTTTTTCAAGCTGTTGGATAATGATTGTTTTATCAGGATGCGTAATATTGATATGACCTAATTTTCTACCCGGACGAACTTCCTTACCATACCAATGTAATTGGGAGAAAGGCGTGTTCAACCATTGTGGATTATGTTCCGTACCAATCAAGTTGACCATGACACTTGGGGCAATAGGTTGTAATGACGGTGTAGGTAAATCTAATAAAGCGCGTAGATGCAATTCAAATTGACTAATCGCACAGCCTAGTTGGGTCCAATGTCCGCTATTATGTACACGAGGAGCGAGTTCATTAATTAATAATTTATCCCCCACCACAAAGCATTCCATCGCCATTACACCCACATATTCAAGCTTATCCATGATTTTTCCGAGCATAGATTCAGCCTGAGTTTGTTGGATTTGTTGTTGCGGGAATGAAATATCTGTCACGCTGTAACGTAAAATGCCATTTTGCTGCAGGTTATGCGTCACCGGATAGAAGCGTTTTTCACCATTTTTAAATCTTGCGCCAACAATAGACACTTCATAATCAAAAGGAATAAATTTTTCTGCGATAACTTCACCGAATAAATCGTCCGTAATATCACGTTGATTATCTGCAGTGATAATCCATTGACCACGACCGTCATAACCACCGGTGCGACGTTTCACTACGACTTTTTCGCCTACGCTTTTAAATACTTCAGACCATTGTGTTTTATCTTTTAATAAACACCATGGCGAGGTAGAGAGATTAAGTTCATCTAGTAAAGATTTTTGGGTAAAGCGATCAGCCAATAAGCCAAAAACATTCTGATTAACGAAATTCTTATGATGGCCTAATAATTCGGTTAAAGGTGTTTTTTCCCAACGTTCAATTTCTGCGGTGATGATGGCATCTTTAGGTAAATCAAATACGGGCGCATTGAACTCAAGCGGTTGAACGTGAATATCTAAAGGTGCGCCTGCATAACGTAACATTCTGCCGAGTTGACCGTTACCAAGCACATAAACAGTAGGATATAGGGTAGAGTTTTGCATAAAATTTCTCATCAAATCTAGCTAAAAAACAACCGCACTTTAAAAAGTGCGGTCAAAATGAAAGGTGTTTTATTTACGTGGATCAGGATTATCCAATACCATATTGGTTTGATTTTCGCGGAATACTTGTAGACGAGCGAATAACGCATCATCCCAACCTGCAAGAATTTGTGCGGCGAGTAATCCTGCATTCGCTGCACCAGCAGGGCCAATCGCTAGCGTACCGACAGGAATGCCTTTCGGCATTTGCACGATAGAATAGAGACTATCAACACCGCTTAACATAGAGCTTTTAACAGGGACACCCAATACGGGCACAAGCGTTTTAGCTGCAATCATGCCCGGTAAATGTGCTGCACCACCTGCACCGGCAATAATCACTTTATAACCATTCTTTTGTGCATTTTCGGCAAATTCAAACAGCTTGTCGGGGGTTCGATGTGCGGAAACGACTTCAACATGATATGCCACATTGAGTTCATCTAAAATTTGAGTGGCTTCTTGCATGGTTGCCCAATCGCTTTTTGAGCCCATAACAATAGCAATTTGTGCGGTATTTGACATATTTTTAAAAAATTATCTGATAAAAAACGATGCGTAGAATAGCATATTTACCTACTTTTAAGC
>CABSZQ010000231.1 GCA_902482195.1 uncultured Haemophilus sp. | reverse complement strand
TTACATACTGTTATATCGGCAACACGACAATTTGTTTAAGCATCTTTTGTTGATTTATTCAGAAAAAGATTAATTCACATAACAATAATACCTCATTTGAAAAAATATAAAAAAATGTTATAATGTGGATATGCCAAAAATAAAGATTAATACTACAAAAACTAAAAATTAGGAGTGGTTAAACATGTGCAAAATTAAATTAAATACAAATTTAGTTTTTAATGACAGCGTGAATACATTAAAAGAAGACTTTGACAAAATCGTTAAACCCAAACTAGAAATGACGAACTTTACCAATACTGAAAGCTCTTTAATTAAAATAATACAAGAATCTTTGGATTACTTCGATTCATTAGATTCAAATTTTCTTGGAAAAGAAAGTACTTCTTGTACTCCAAACATGGAAACTGATCACTTTGCGAATACTTTTTATCGATTAAGCAATAGCTTGGACTATATTTATAAATTATTAACAAAAAAAGATTCGTTCAGCAAACCAAATGAATGGAATATTTTAATAGATATCCGTACTTTAATCGCTCATTCCGGTGAACAAATTTCTAACCTTCATTCGCCAAAATCATTAGAGTTCGAAAAATATAAAGATGCACAATTAGAATTCATAATAAAAAAAGGAAATACAATTCTATCAAAATTAACTGATATTTTTGATTATTGTATTCAAATATCAACAGATAATCATGACAAATCAAAAAACAGGCCTAAAAATGAAGTTGACTATGACAATAGAAAAAATAATTTTAAAGAAATACGTTTTTTGGTAAACTCAAAAGATATAAAAAATATCATATTTTACACAGTTAAATCTTTTATTGACGAAATAGATGCAAGCATTCCCAATGATTACAAAAATAAAAAAGAGAGAAAAATGCCAAAGGAAGTTAAAGAAATTATCGTAAACAATCTTGATATTGATAAATTAGAAAAATTTATCTATCGTAAAAAACGTGGAGGTTACATTATTGAAAGCGGAGAACCATATTGGTTCGGTTTTGGATTAAAACGTATATTGAATTATATTGAATATAACGAATCAATTTCTAATAAAGTTAAACAAAAAATAAGAGATATTATTTCAACACGATTGGAAGAATTTTGTAGCGCATACAATGACAGAACCATTGATGATTTTAAATTACCTTCTTTAGACATAAGAGATATTTTTAAACAGTATACTCCTTGCTACGAAGCTAAAAGTTATTTTGAAGGACAAAAACTCTTTGAGAATATTGCACCAACCTTTAATAAAAAGGAAAATCTTAATTCAGTTGTAGACATAGACTATCTTATTAAATTTATTATTAAGGCACAAGAAGCATTAAAAAACAATCTTAATATCGAAATTGATGTTAACAGTATTGATGTTAACAGTTTAGTATGTGACTACTTTGTTAAATCAGTAGAGATGAAGTTGAAAGAAAAAATATAATCAAATAATTATATTAAATTCAAGACAATAAATTCAATTTCATACTGAGATTATTCAACTGTAAAGGGCGGTTGTAAAATGTAGGAAATCGGTGGTTTAAAATTGTCGGTTTTCCTGCATTTTTTGTATACTCACTTTATTAATCTTTTGAGGAAGTGATGAGTATGCGAAAAGATGTTTACGAAAGGATGAGATATTTTGTGTTAGAGAAGATAAAACCAAATTACGCCGCTATTGCAAGACAATATGACGTTGATCCAAGAACCGTCAAAAGCGGCATATTTAAGAGCTCAGAGCGATAAAACAGCAGTTGTCAGGAAGCGTCGTAGCCGTCGCAGTAAGCTGGACGGATATCAAGACATCATTGAAGACAAATACGCTGCAGGTTGTTCTGCCAGATCGATTTATGCCTTTATCGTTGAAAAAGGCTTTACCGGCAAGTACACAATCGTTAAAGATTATTGTCGTCGTTTTCGTAAAGCACAAACAAAAAAAGCAACGATTAGAGTTGAGCATACAATTGGATTAAGTGCTCAAGTCGATTGGAAAGAACAGGTCACGATGACCGATCGGAACGGTGTTTCATATACATTCAGTATTTTCTTATATGTCTTGCCTTATTTCAAATTCAAGTTTTTAAAACTAACCCTGGATCAGAAACAGGATACTTTATTCAAATGTTTAGGCGTGCGAACATTATTCATAAACTGTCACGAATTAATTCTTAGATTGAAAGCAGTTCAAGAAAAGCAACATCTAGAACGAGTAATGCGTCGATACGAAAGGTATGATCTATTAATCATTGATGAACTTGGGTATTTACCGATATCGGCGAATGAATCCAAGCTGCTGTTTCAACTAATAAATGGCCGTTATGAACGCAAATCAACGATCATAACGAACAATGCGCCATTATCAAGTTGGGGAATCGTCCTTAATAGCACGGCAACCGCCGAAGCCATTTTAGACCGCCTTGTCTATTATCACTCACACGTGATTAAGATCAAGGGAAAGTCATACCGTTTAGCATCGGTCAGTTCTTAAATCGCCCTTGACACCCTAAAGAAACATATCGACCGGTCAGGAAATGGCTGCGAAAATTATTATAGAAGATGTTGAAATCCGAATTTACAACGGAGCTTCGTAGCTTCAGTTACCGCATCTGCCAAATCAGCATTGGGAAGAGCCAAAAACTACGCCTTGGGCCAAGAAAAGCATATTCTGAACATCTTTTAAAGTGGAAAGAAGTTTTGGGATTTTTTTGCACACAAAAAAATAGAACCGAAAACACATGCACATTTCCGGTCCTATAAACAGGAATATTTATTGCCCCATAGGGGGTAGATGTAGTATAGCACTTGGGATATTAAAAAACAAGTGTAAATAGCAACAAAATGATTGATAATAGATTTGGTATTAATTATTCTTTGTTTAATGTATATCAACTTTTTCTTGGATGACAAGAGGAATTATCAATGGAACTTTAAATATGATGCTGAACTCACTTTGCATCGAAAAATATTATTTTGTGCTTAGGCAGCTTAGTTGCGAAATTTTTCCGTAGTTAAGCTGTTGTAAAGGGCGGTTGTAAAATGCAGGAAATCGGCGGTTTAAAATTGTCGGTTTTCCTGCATTTTTTGTATACTCACTTTATTAATCTTTTGAGGAAGTGATGAG
>CABSZQ010000230.1 GCA_902482195.1 uncultured Haemophilus sp. | reverse complement strand
TTATATAACGGCGTTCCATTTACTCTCATACAATGAACAAAAATATCACTCATATTAACTCTATAAGTATCACCATATTTATGTTTTTTCTCATAAAACAATGGTTTATTTATTTTATTGCAGTATTGTTCATTTTTAATCCTCAATAACTTTGTTTCTTGAGGTTCATTTTCATAAAAAACTCTTCTTTCTTTATCAAACTCAGCGGCATTATTCCTCACAGAATAATCTCCATTCCAAAACCTAACTATGGGATCATTGACATCTGAAGCACAAGAAGTCAGTAGTGTAAATAAAGGTATTAGTATATTTTTTTTCATTTTCTTACTCATTATTTTATTACTTGAGACTTAACTTCAATTAGTGTAAATAGATTTTACAACATCCTATTTAATCACCAATTAAACCTTTCAACAATCATACCAAAAATTGTTCATTCTTAAACCAATTGAACAAGCCGTTTGAACTAACTAATTTTCCACATAGTCAAAGCAATCGTAAAAGGAATACTTTTACACGCCGGATTGCATAAGTGTTTAGGCAAGCAATCCCGACAAAAATAGAGGAGTAGATTTATGAAATCTAAATTGATGAAAGGGTTAGTGATTGTTGCATTAGCAGGAAGCTTAACCGCTTGTGAAATGGACAGACAACAACGTCATACTGCAACAGGTGCAGCAATCGGCGGTGTAGCCGGTGGTTTATTAGGTGGTGATATTGCCACAACACTCGGCGGCGCGGCATTAGGTGGTGTAATAGGTAGTCAAGTGAATAAAGGCGGAGACTACGATGACAGAGAATATCGCCATCATAAAAAACATAAAAAACATCACCATCACAGAAGACATCGTGATTGGGATGACGACTGGGATGATTAATTCAAAATACAGATAAAAATGACCGCACTTTTGAGATACAAATCAAAGTGCGGTCGTTTTTTAGGGATTATTTATGAATTAATGAATTAATAAGGATTACCACCAGCCAAGGAGTTTCATCCATAATCCACCCACACCAAACCAAATCATTAATGAGAGGATGGAAACAATAAAGCTCACGCCCCACCATTGACCGGTTGAGTTATAACCTGAACCGTATAGAGCAGGGCCAGGACCACCTGCGTATTGCGTTAAACTCATGGATAATGTTGAGGTGTAACCTAAACCAATTGCAGCAATGATTGGTGGTGTACCCACAGCGATGGCCGCAGCCACGAAAGCGAGATACATTGCGGAAATATGTGCCATGGCTGAAGCAAAGAAATAGCGGGTATAGAAGTACACTAACACTAAAATAGTAAAGGCAATTGGCCAGCTGAAACCACCCACAGATGAAGAAATGTGGGTAGAAATCCAAGTGATTGCACCGTATTTGTTAAGTGCATTTGCCATCATCACCAATACAGCAAACCAGAACATCGTATCCCATGCGGTGGTTTCTGCCACGATATTTTTCCAGCTCATAATATTGGTTAATAATAAAATCACTAAACCGATAAACGCTGAAATTGTTGCAGGGATATGGAAGACTAAATCACCCACCGTCCAAAGGAATAAAAGAAGGATAAAATCTAGGGCAAGAATCCATTCCGCTTTGCTCATTGGGCCCATGCTTTTTAATTCATCACGTGCCATTTCTGCCATTTTAGGCGTATCTTTTAATTCTGGTGGATAAATTAAATACACGAAATAAGGTAAGACGATCAAGCTCACAATACCCGGTACGATCGCTCCTAAGAACCATGTCATCCAAGTGATTTCCACACCTTGGCTTTTCGCGAGTTCTGCAATTAACGGGTTACCCGCCATGGCGGTTAAGAACATGGTACAAATAATGGTATCGATTTGAGAGACAGCAATCGCTAAGAAAGCACCTGCACGACGAGCAGTTGGACCCGGTTTGGACTCATACGCATCAGCAATAGATTGCATAATTGGGTACATAATACCGCCCCCACGCGCAGAAGCCGAAGGAATCCCCGGACCGATAACAACATCAGCTAACGCCATACCATAGGCCACACCCATCATTTTTTTACCAAAACGACCAACGAAGTACAGCGCGATACGTTTACCTAAACCGGTTTTAATCACCGCGCGAGATAAAAACATAGCAATAGCAATCAACCAAATTGTGCCGTTTGCAAAACCGGATAACATGCCGACATCACCTTGTTTTGGCGAAATTGGCGTAAGCCCAGTCAAGCCACTAATCACTAAGGCAACTAGCGTTGCAGCACCCATAGGCATTGCTTTAGCGATAATAGCCACAATGGTTGCCACAAACAGTGCTAGCATTCCCCATGCTTTTGCGGATAAGCCTTCTGGCGTTGGGATTAACCAAATCCCTAAACCAACGATGACGGCTATCAGCAGCCCCTGCCATTTAAAGCCAAGTTTGACTTCTACTGCTGGAATTTTACTTTCCATAGGATAACTCCTAGATAAATGAACAAAAAATAATTCATCACGTATAACAACCGTGACGCAATCGATTAAATAGCGATCACAAAGATACCACTTATTTAGTACGAGTAAAGATTTAAGGCACGTTTTTTAATAGAATCTAATCATAATTTGATATAGGTAAAAAAATAACCGCACTTTGATGGATAAAATCAAAGTACGGTTTATTTTTAGGTTAGAAAGTGAATGATTAATACATGCCTTCGCGCTCTTCACGGGTGCTGATGAAGATATTTTTCACCTGTGTATAAGCGTCAAGCATCATTTTATGGGTTTCACGACCTATACCGGAGGTTTTATAACCACCGAAAGGAGCTCCAGCTGGTAAACGGTTATAACAGTTCACCCAAACACGACCAGTTTCAAGTGCGCGTGCAACTCGTAGCGCACGGTTAATGTTATATGTCCACACCGCACCACCTAGGCCATAATCACTGTCATTTGCCATTTTAATTACATCTGCTTCATCCTTAAATTTGATTACCACAGCAACCGGACCAAAAATTTCTTCTTGTGCCACGCGTTTTTTGTTATCTGGCGCTAAAATTAAGGTTGGTTGGAAAAATTCGCCTCGAGCCAATGCCGGGTCGGTTGATTTACCTCCACCAACGATGATTTGACACCCTTCTTCTTTAGCAATATCAACATACTTGCTAATAACCTTAATT
>CABSZQ010000229.1 GCA_902482195.1 uncultured Haemophilus sp. | reverse complement strand
CAGATATAGTGAAAGCTCAAAAAGCTATCGTTCCAGATGAAAGAGTAATTTGTTATTTCGACAAGCAAGTTAAATCAATTATGAATTTAATAAGATATAACACCGCTAACTCAATCTCATTAAAAGAAACAAGAGATTTATTATTACCTAGATTGTTAAATGGTGAACTCAATGGATAGAACTACCGATTATTTAGATTATTTAGAACGACTTTTCATTGAGGAACTAAACTCAGAAGGTGAAGTAAATATCAGAGGAATCTGCTTTTTTAGAGATGAAATTTTATCCTCTCTCGATCCTGATGCTTATAAAGAGGTTTTTGAAAATTGGAAAACAGAAAGAAAACAAAGAAACTTAAATGAAGCCAATAGAATATTAGATATTACTTCAGATAATCGAAATCGATTTTTTCGATTAAAAGAACTCTTCAAAGAAAAAAAGATTATCCCCTTTATTGGAGCTGGGATGTCAATATCTACTGGTGTACCTTCTTGGGGCGAATTTCTGCGTAGTGTTCAAAAAGAAACTAGAACTGATCGTTTCTATTTTGAAGAGCTCTTATCTCAAGGTAAATTTGAAGAAGCTGCTCAGTATCTAGATGACTGTAGTCCTTCACACTTACAAGAGCAGTTAGATAATATCTTTGGTCGGAAATATCTATTTAATGAAATAAATGGTGTAGTTTGCCTTTTACCCAAAATTTTTAATAACACTCCTATTATTACAACAAATTATGACAATATACTTAGCACTGTTTATCAACAATGTAATTACCCATTTTCTGATGAACTAAATGGGTTATACCTAGAAGACCTTTATAATAAACTTCTAGATAAACAAAATTTCTTATTAAAGATACATGGCACTTTTGATAAACCACAAAATCGAATACTAACAAAAAATGACTACGATAAACACTACAATGGCCAAACTAGTAAATTGAAAAATTGTGTAGAAAGCTTATTTTCAAGTTCTCTATTATTTATCGGTTGTAGTTTAACTATTGATCGCTTAATTAACGCTCTAGCCGAAGTTGTTCAAGAAAAAGGCAGTGAAAATCTACCTAGACATTATGCTTTTTTATTTTCAGATCCTGAAAAGGACGATGTGAATAGAATTAAAAGAAAAGAAGAATTAGCAAAATCTAATATTTTCCCAATATGGTATAACGGTGATCATGATGAAAGTATTGAAGCCTTATTGGAATTATTAAATGATGGAGAATCATAAAATGCTCAACGAAAACGACATCGAACAACTCACCCTTCAACAACTGCAATCCCTCGACTGGGAATATCGCTACGGTAAAGGCTTGCCTGTTCATGAGGGCGAGTTTGCCCGTAGCGATTTGAGCGGTGTAGTCTTTATTGAGCAACTGCGTGAGGCGGTGCGCAAACTTAATCCGCAGCTGCCTGAAAGTGCGGTTGATTCTGTGGTGAAATCCGCGACGAAAAGCGATATTGGCGACTTGGTGGTGCGTAATCAGGCGTTTTATAAGCTGCTGCGTGATGGCGTGCGGGTGGAATATCAGGCTGATGGTGAGCAGAAAATCGAGATGGCGCGCTTGGTGGATTTTGAGCATGTGGAGAACAACCGCTTTGTTGCCGTCAATCAGCTGGAAATCCGCAGCCGTAAAGGGGGCAAGCGGATTCCTGATATTATCGGCTTTGTAAATGGTCTGCCCTTGGTGGTATTTGAGCTGAAAAATCCATTGCGTGAATCGGCGGATTTATTGCAGGCGTTTAATCAGTTTGAAACCTATAAAGATGAGATTGCCGAGCTGTTTGTTTACAACCAAACCCTAATTATTTCAGACTGCATTACCGCACGCTTGGGCTCGCTTTCGGCAGATTTCCAACGCTTTACGCCGTGGAAAGTGGTGGATGAAAAAAATCAAAGTGCGCGATTATATTTTGCCAATGAGTTGCAAAACCTACTTAATGGCTTGATGAAACCTGAGGATTTATTGGACTATATCCGCTATTTTGTCTTGTTTGAGCGGGATTCCAGCGGCAACCTCATTAAAAAAATCGCCGCTTACCATCAATATTATGGCGTAAACGAAGCGGTGGCTTCCACTATTCGGGCGACTTCGGAAAAAGGCGACCGCCGCATTGGCGTAATGTGGCATACGCAAGGTTCGGGTAAATCGATTTCTATGTTGTTTTATGCCGGCAAACTGCTTGCGCAGCCTGAATTGAAAAATCCCACCATTGTAGTGGTAACCGACCGCAACGATTTGGATGGTCAACTTTTCCAAACCTTTTCTTCAGGCAAAGATTTAATCAAACAAACACCGCAACAAGTGGAAGACCGCGATCAACTGCGCCAACTGCTCGCGCAAAATGAAGTGGGCGGCGTGTTTTTTACGACAATTCAAAAATTCGCCCTAAATGAGGAAGAAAGCTGCTTCCCTATTTTAAATGAGCGCAGCAATATTATTGTGATCAGCGATGAGGCACACCGCAGCCAATATGGCTTTACGCAAAAATTGCATAAAGGCAAATTTCAGGCAGGCTACGCCCGTCATTTGCGCGATGCGCTACCTAATGCTTCGTTTATCGGTTTTACCGGTACGCCGATTAGCCTAGAAGATAAGGACACGCAAGATGTGTTCGGGCGTTATGTGTCGATTTATGACTTGCAAGATGCGGTGGAAGATGGCGCAACCGTGCCGATTGTGTATGAAGCGCGCCAAATCCGCTTAAACGAAAAAGAACACGATGAGCTATTCAAAGAAATTGATGATTTGCTGGAAGAGGAGCAATCCCCAGCCCTGCGTTTGCAGGAAAAATTGCTGGGTTCGCAAGCCCGCCTGGCTGATTTAGCTGCGGATTTTGTGCAGCATTTTGCCAAACGCAATGAAGTGGTCGACAGCAAAGCGATGATGGTGGTGTCCAGCCGTCAGATTTGCGTGGATTTATACAATGAAATCATCAAACTGCGCCCTGAATGGCATTCGGACAATATTAACGAAGGGGCGATTAAAATTGTGATGACGGGTTCTGCTTCTGATGCGCCGGAAATGCAAAAACACGTTTACAGTAAACAGGAAAAACAAACGCTGGAACGCCGCTTTAAAGACCCGAACGATCCGCTGAAAGTGGTGATTGTGTGCGATATGTGGCTGACGGGCTTTGATGCGCCTTGTTGTAATACGATGTATATCGA
>CABSZQ010000228.1 GCA_902482195.1 uncultured Haemophilus sp. | reverse complement strand
ATATTAATCACATTGAACAGATCGCTGAGTTTATTTATCAATGGTGGAAAAAGACGCAGTAATAGAAAGTCAGCACTATAAAGGGCTGGCTTGGGTGGCTTCCATGGCTTTGTTTATGCAAAGCTTGGATGCGACTATTTTAAATACTGCCTTACCCACCATCGCAACAGATCTGCAAACCCCCGTCTTTGAAATGCAAATGGCGATTATCGCCTATTCTCTTGCCGTTGCTTTATTTATTCCTTTAACCGCTTGGGCGGCAGCGAAATTTGGTACGCTTACTGTTTTCCGCTCAGCAGTTTTTACCTTTGTATTCGGTTCAGTAGCTTGTGCGATGGCAACGTCTCTCGAGACCCTTGTGCTTGCACGGATTCTCCAAGGTATTGGCGGGGCATTTATGATGCCTGTCGCTCGCCTTGCGATTATTCAAACGGTACCGAAAAATCAATTAATTAATGCCTGGAATTTAATGGCAACAGCAGGACTCATCGGCCCGATTCTTGGCCCGATTTTAGGTGGTTGGCTTGTTGTACATACGTCATGGCATTGGATTTTCTTAATCAATATTCCGATTGGCATGTTAGGCTTTTGGGCGGCGGCTAAAGTGATGGGGAATCATAAGGGTTATGCGAATAAGTTAGACTGGACAGGCTTTTTACTTTTTGCATTTGGTTTAGTAGGTTTAACGCTAGGGCTTGATTTACTCGGTGAAAGTCATAGTGATCGCATAACCACATACAGTGCATTAGCGATTGGCATGGCATTATTGATGGCTTATTATTTTTATGCGAAAGGTAATGAACGTGCCATTTTGCCGTTATCTCTTTTCAATACCAGAACATTTCGATTAGGCATTGCAGCCAATATCTTTATTCGTCTTTCCGGTTCAGCTGTGCCGTTCTTATTGCCATTAATGTTCCAACTTTCTTTTGGTTATTCAGCTGAAGAGTCAGGCTGGTTGCTTGCACCCATTGCGCTAATGTCCGTTGTATTTAAACGCTTTATCGGGCATATCTTAAATATCTTAGGTTATAAAACCACGCTAATTTTATCGTCACTTTTAATGGCAGGCTCGACGGTTTCCATGTCATGGCTTGATACTTCATCATCAACGACGTGGATTATATGTAATCTGATGTGGTATGGTGCCTGCATGTCGATGATTTTTACCTCAATTAATACACTTACTGTTGGCGATCTATCACAGGAACAAAGTGGTACAGGTTCAACCTTGCTGAGTATTGTGCAACAAGTGGGTATTGGATTTGGTATCGCTGTAGCATCTATTATTTTGACGTTATACCGTCAATTTATGGGTAACGACGGCGACGCATTACAACATGCTTTCAGTTATACATTTCTGACCACTTCTGTTTTTGCTATCGCACTAGTTTGGATATTGAGTTATTTACGCAAAACAGATGGAGATCATTTGCGGAAAAAACGCTGATATTGAATGCCTTAGTTTAATTTGTTATAAGAAAGATCTTTTTCTTATTTCGTAAAAGTTTGATTTGCTTATATCTTAGGTAAAATTTTATATTTATGTTTGGGTGTTACACCCGATTAAAGAAGGAAAACTTATGAAATTAAAAGCGACCTTAACTCTTATTGCAGCGAGTTTGTTTTTAGCAGCTTGTGATCAATCTGGTTCTGCGGCAAAAGAAAATGCAAAAGCAGAAACAGCAAAACCTTCAGGTAATAACACATTTGTGTACTGTACAGCGAAAGCACCACTTAGCTTTAGCCCTGCATTGGTAATGGAAGGCACATCTTACAATGCGAGTTCACAACAAGTGTATAACCGTTTGGTTGAGTTTAAAAAAGGTTCAACTGACCTTGAGCCAGCATTGGCTGAAAGCTGGGAGATCAGTGACGATGGTTTAACTTATACGTTCCATCTACGTAAAGGGGTGAAATTCCATACGACAAAAGAATTTACGCCAACACGTGATTTTAATGCGGATGATGTGATCTTTTCTTTCCAACGTCAGTTAGATCCTAACCACCCTTACCACAACGTATCAAAAGGGACTTATCCGTATTTCAAAGCGATGAAATTCCCAGATTTATTAAAATCAGTTGAGAAAGTGGATGACAACACCGTTCGTATCACTTTGAATAAAAAAGATGCGACTTTCTTAGCAAGCTTGGGTATGGACTTTATCTCTATTTACTCAGCTGAATATGCAGATGCGATGCTGAAAGCGGGTAAACCAGAAACGATTGATAACAAACCGGTAGGTACAGGTCCGTTTATTTTTGTGGATTACAAAACTGACCAAGCGGCACAATACGTAGCAAATGAAACCTATTGGAAAGGTCGTACACCGCTTGATCGTTTGGTGATCAGTATCGTACCAGATGCGACTACGCGTTATGCGAAGTTGCAAGCGGGTTCTTGTGATTTAATTTTATTCCCGAATGTGGCGGATTTAGCCAAAATGAAAACTGATCCAAAAGTACAGCTTTTGGAACAAAAAGGTTTGAACGTGGCATATATCGCATTCAATACGGAAAAAGCACCGTTTGACAACGTGAAAGTGCGCCAAGCATTAAACTATGCAGTGGACAAAAAAGCGATTATTGAAGCGGTTTATCAAGGTGCAGGCACTGCAGCGAAAAATCCATTGCCACCAACAATTTGGAGTTATAACGACGAAATCCAAGATTATCCGTATGATCCAGAGAAAGCGAAACAGCTTTTAGCGGAAGCAGGTTATCCTAACGGTTTTGAAACAGATTTCTGGATTCAACCGGTGGTACGTGCATCTAACCCAAATCCAAAACGTATGGCTGAACTTGTGATGGCTGACTGGGCGAAAGTAGGTGTAAAAACAAATCCAGTAACGTTTGAATGGGCTGACTATCAAAAACGTGCTAAAGCAGGTGAATTAACTGCAGGTATCTTCGGTTGGTCAGGCGATAACGGTGATCCGGATAATTTCCTTTCTCCATTACTTGCAAGTGCGAATGCGGGCAACTCAAACTTTGCGCGTTTCAAAAATGCAGAATTTGATGCCTTATTAGATAAAGCGATTGGCTTAACCAATAAAGATGAACGTGCAGTGCTTTACAAACAAGCTCAGGTGATTTTCCATGAGCAAGCACCATGGATTCCTGTTGCACACTCTGTTGGTTTCGCACCACTTAGCCCTCGCGTAAAAGGCTATGTAC
>CABSZQ010000227.1 GCA_902482195.1 uncultured Haemophilus sp. | reverse complement strand
ATCTTGTACCCGAATTCCATAAAGAAACACAATTTAAAGCAAACCCAGCACATTATGTGACACAAATCCGTGAAGCTAAAGCACTTGGGTATCAAGTTAAACCAACAATCGTTGGGCCACTCACTTTCCTTTGGTTAGGTAAAGAAAAAGGCGCAGCATTTAATCGCTTTGATTTATTAGCAAAACTCGTGCCAGTCTATGTTGAAATTTTAAATGCGTTAGCTGCGGAAGGCGTGGAATACATTCAAATTGATGAACCCGCTCTCACCTTAGATTTACCGGCAGAATGGATTGTTGCTTATAAAGCGGTTTACGCCACTTTTGCTGAACAAGTGAAAGCGAAATTATTGCTTGCGACTTATTTCGGTTCTGTGGCAGAACATGCTGATTTGTTAAAAGCCTTACCTGTTGCAGGTTTACATATTGATTTAGTACGCGCACCAGAACAACTTGCTACCTTTGCGGATTATGACAAAATCTTATCTGTAGGCATCATTGATGGCCGTAATATTTGGCGTGCAAACTTGAATCAAGTGTTAGATGTGGTTGAACCATTAAAAGCGAAATTAGGTGATCGTTTGTGGATTGCGCCAAGCTGCTCTCTCCTCCATACACCTTATGATTTAGAAGTTGAAACGCAACTCCAAGCAAATAAGCCTGAGCTTTATCAATGGTTGGCTTTCACGTTACAAAAAATCCAAGAATTACGCATTATTAAGACCGCACTAGAACAAGGCCGTGAAGCAGTTCAAGCCGAATTAGCGGCTTCTCAAGCTGCTGCGGATGCACGTAAAAACTCGCATGAAATTCACCGCACTTGTGTGGCTGAACGCTTAGCAAATCTACCGAAAAATGCTGACCAACGTAAATTGCCATTTGCGGAACGCATTAAATTACAAAATGCGTGGTTAAATTTACCACTTCTGCCAACCACGAATATTGGTTCTTTCCCACAAACGACAGCAATTCGTCATGCTCGTGCAGCCTTCAAAAAAGGCGAACTCAGCTTAGCTGATTACGAAACTGCAATGAAAAAAGAAATTGAATTTGTTGTACGTGAGCAAGAAAAATTAGACTTAGATGTATTGGTACATGGCGAAGCAGAACGTAACGACATGGTGGAATATTTCGGCGAACTACTCGATGGTTTTGCTTTCACCAAATTTGGTTGGGTACAAAGTTATGGTTCTCGTTGCGTAAAACCGCCTGTGATTTACGGTGATGTTACTCGTCCAGAGCCAATGACGGTACGTTGGTCACAATATGCCCAAAGCCTTACCAATAAAGTGATGAAAGGCATGCTGACTGGTCCAGTCACGATCTTACAATGGTCTTTCGTGCGTAACGATATTTCTCGTGAAACGGTCTGTAAACAAATTGCGGTAGCACTTTCTGATGAAGTATTAGATTTAGAAAAAGCAGGTATCAAAGTGATTCAAATTGATGAGCCGGCTATTCGTGAAGGTTTACCGTTAAAACGTGCAGATTGGGATGCGTATTTGAAATGGGCGGGCGAAGCCTTCCGTTTAAGCTCAATGGGTTGCCAAGATGATACCCAAATTCATACGCACATGTGTTATTCCGAATTTAACGACATTCTACCGGCTATTGCAGCCTTAGATGCCGATGTCATTACTATCGAAACCTCGCGTTCTGACATGGAATTACTCACCGCATTTGGTGATTTCAAATACCCGAATGATATTGGTCCTGGTGTATATGATATTCATAGTCCACGCGTGCCAGCAGCTGAAGAAATTGAACATCTTCTTCGCAAAGCATTACAAGTGGTGCCGAAAGAACGTTTATGGGTAAACCCAGACTGTGGTTTGAAAACACGCGGTTGGCCAGAAACAATTGCTGCATTAAAAGTGATGGTTGATGTCACGAAAAAATTACGTGCTGAATTAGCATAAAATCAGTAAAAAGAAAGGCGAACATGAGAAATGATCTCTGTTCGCCTTTTTCTTTTATTTCAAAACAAATTCATTTTTGACCGCACTTACAGGCTAATATATTCCATTTTCACCTTGCAGAGACTCTTCAATAACTGCTCTGCCATCTTGCGGTGACTTAAACGCAATGGTTTCTCTGCAAATACTACTCGCTCAATTTTCGATACATCCAATTGATTTAAGTAAGCAAAATTAATGGCGGTTTGCATAGCCGGTAAGCTTGGGTTAAATGCTGCATTTTCTGCATATCGACCACAAATCATTTCTCCATTTTTAAATAAAATGCCTACACCATGAGGGCTTTTAGAATAAGGTGAATGTGCTCGGTTTGCCCCTAAAATCGCTTTATTTGCCACTTTATCTTCCGTTGTCAATGTGAAGCCTTGTTCTTCTTTGTTTAATAGAAGCAAATCAACGCCTAAATCTTTCGGGCCAAAGCTATCGGGTAAATATTGAGGAAGTGGATTATTTTGGCTGTGTGGCAAATGGATTTTCAAATCTTCCGCTTGATAAAGCTCATTCATAAATTGACGGCAGTGACCGCAAGGCGTGTAATTCACTACGATATCCGTGATGCGAGGTTCATTACGTAACCATGCATGGCTAATCGCACTTTGTTCAGCATGGATGGTTTGAGCCATGCTACTACCCTGAAATTCTTGATTCGCACCAAAGTAAAAATCACCACTTTCACCAATCGCAATCGCTCCAACATGAAATTCTGAAATGGGTGTGTGGCTATAACAAGCTGCTACGGGCAAAAGTGCCAAACCTAATTGAACAGGCGTAAGCTTAAATTCATCACAAATTGACCGCACTTTTTCAGCTGGTAAAAAACCTTTCCATTCTTGTTCTTCTAATGCAGAAAGAATTGCATTTGAAAGTGGCGAATCGGCTAATGCTTGTTGAATTTTTTGTTGCATATTAAATCTCCTTATTTTTATATGCCCATTCTACGCTATTTGAGAAAAAACCTAAACGCTAAAAGCATTTCGGAATATGTTTCCAATCATTTATCAACATTAAAAATAAACAAAAAAATAACCGCACTTTTACAGTGCGGTCATAAATTAAGATGTTTTATTCACTTGTTTTATAACAACGATGGTGCAACACCAAGTAATTTTCGGGTGTAATCCACTGTTGGGTGGTTGAAAATATCTTCAGTGCTACCCGTTTCCAAAATTTGACCGCCGTACATCACGACAATGCGATCAGATACTTGGCGTACGGTTTGGATATCGTGAGAGATAAACACCAT